>CAXNGA010000292.1:0-3416 GCA_964201375.1 Kaistiaceae bacterium | reverse complement strand
GAAAAACGCTTCGCTGCGCACCCGGCCGGGCTCGAAGTCCGTCACCGGCGGCAGGAACGAACACGGTCCGACCGGATAGATCTGCCCGAGCATGTCCTCGATGTCCGCCGCCGCCAGACGCCCGGCGTGGGTCTTCGGCAGGCCATCGTCGATCGGCAACCGCGTTCCGTCGTGCCAGACGAGGAAGTTTTCGTCCCGATGCGACAACTGGTCCGGGTATGCCGCGATGAGACCTTCGATCAGCGCCTCCCCGCCCACCGGCAAGCCCTGGGAGAAGGCCGGGCGGCCGGAAGGGAGGCTGGCAAGGACCAGAACGAGGGCGACACCGAACCAACGGCGGCGTGGCAAACGGCTGGCAGGGCGACGCGTCACGGGAGTCTCCATCGTCGCACCCCTGCCGCGATCATGACGCGCGGACCTTGGGTCGCAAGGCGCCCGGCCTACGCAGCCTTGCCGCGGAAATCGGGCACCGCATCCGCGAGGATGCGGTAAACGGCCGCCCGGTCCTCGTGTGCGATCGACTCGCGCAGCGCCGCGATCCATTCTCGCAGCGACTCCATCGAGGGCGCGCCCGACGTGGCGGCCACGATTCCCGGAATGCCGGTCTCAAGATGCCGTTCGTCATGGGCGAACAGGATCTCCTCGATCCGCTCGCCGGGACGCACGCCTGTGTACTCGATCTCGATGTCGACGTTCGGCTCGAGCCCGTAGAGGCGGATCATGTGCTCGGCGAGCGCGGCGATCCGCACCGGCTGGCCCATGTTGAGGACGTACACCGACAGTCCCTCCGGCTCCTGGCCGGAAAGCGCATGGCCGGTGGCAGCAACCACGAGATCGCAGGCCTCGCGGATCGTCATGAAGTAGCGGACCATGTCGGGGTGGGTGACCGTCACAGGCCCGCCCGCCTCGATCTGCGCCCTGAACTTCGGCACCACCGAGCCGTTGGAGCCGAGAACGTTGCCGAAGCGGACGGCGATCATCCGCGCCCTGCCGCCGCCGCGCGCGGGCCGCGCCGCGAACTCGGCGTCGAGCGCCTGGCAGTAGAGCTCGGCGAAGCGCTTGGTGGCGCCGAGCATCGAGAGCGGCTCGATCGCCTTGTCGGTCGAGATCAGGATCATCGATTCGGCGCCGACCATGTTGGTGGCGTCGGCAACGTTGATCGTTCCCATGACGTTGGTTTTGACACCCTCCGCCCAGTCCAGTTCGACGATCGGCACGTGCTTGAGTGCGGCGGCGTGGAAGACGAGGTCCGGCTCGAACTGGGCGAACAGGCGATGGATGCGGTCGCGGTCGCGGACATCGGCGATGCGTCCCGAGATGGCGCAGGCGCCGGGCCGGGCGGCGAGCGTTTCCATGATGGCATGCAGCGCCGGCTCGGAGTTCTCGACGACGAGGAGCCGCGCCGCGCCGAACGAGACCACGCGACTGCACAGCTCCGACCCGATCGAGCCGCCGCCGCCAGTGACGATGATCGACTTGCCGGCGACGACGCGGAACGCGGAATCATCGTCGAGCGACACGCTCGGCCGAAGGAGGAGATCCTGCACGTCGATCGGCGCGAACCGCACCGGTTCGCCCGGCTCCAGCGTCGGCAGCCGGCTCGTGACGATGCCGAGCCGGCGCGCCTGCATCAGCGCCTCCTCGGGACGCGCGTCCGGCGAGAGCGCCGAAGGGAGGAGGATGAGGCGCGTCACACGGATGCCGCGGGCCTCGAACTCCCCCACCGCCCGTTCGACGTCGGCAGTCGTACCCATCACCTCCACGCCGCGCAGGACGAGGCCGAGGTCGGATGCCGCCGGCGACAGGATTCCCACCACGCGGATCCGGCTGACCGAGCCGTTCTCGATCGACCGCAGCAGCACTTCCGCGTCCGCGGACGTGCCGAGGACGATCGCCTGCGCCCGCTCGGTCTGGCGGATGTGCTGCCGCGACCGGGCATAACTTATGTAGCGGTAGGCTGTGCGCGGACCGCCCAGGAAGAAGATCTGTAGACACCAGTACAGTACGATCGTGATCTTGCCGAAGAAGAAGTCACCGTACAGGTATGGTGCAATAAGAACGTAGTCGAGCGCGAGCATCGAGATAGCCAGGATCGATGCTGCACGAAATATGTAGACCAGATCGGGCAGCGATGCGAACCGCCATTTCGACCGGTAGAGCTGTGACAGGACATAGATCACGCCAGCATAGGCGACGAAGAGCGGCAGGATGATGAGGAGATAGTCGAGCCGCAGGGCGATGCCGTCGCCTTCGAAGCGGATGTAGAACGCCGCAAGGATGGCAACGGCCGTCATGACGAGATCGTGAAGGAGGACGAAGCTCGTTCGCGCGGTGAAGCGTGGCACTGACCTCGCCAATCGCGCGAGAATCCCGGTCGACCGCCGGTTGCCGCCGCTTCGTGCCATCAACGCCTCGCTGCCAGGATGAGTGTCCTTGATAGTCGGAACGTCGACAAGTCTCAAACCATTGCCGAAAGTGCGGCCGTTGCCGTGATTCCGGCGCAGACGCGGTTTGTGGTTCGGCCATGGATGCAAAGAGAGCGCCAGTCGCGGGCCGTGTCCTCGTGACCGGAGCCAACGGTTTCGTCGGAAGCGGCGTCGTCGCTGCCCTTGTCGAGGCCGGGAAGCCGGTGCGCGCGGCAACGCGCGGCCCGGCGTCACTGCCGCCGGGGATAGAGGGGGCGGTGATCGGCGACCTGCGGACACCGACCAATCTCTCGGAAGCGCTGCATGGCATCGATGCGGTCGTCCACACCGCCGGCCTCGCGCATGAGCGGAACCATGATGAGGCCGCGCTCCGCGCAGTGAACGCCGAGGCGACGGTCAGGCTCGCCCGCGCCGCCCGGGCCGCCGGCGTCCGCGTCTTCGTCCTCCTCTCGTCCATCAGGGCCCAGACAGGCCCCTCCGCCGACCATGCCGTCACCGAAGCGGAGCAGCCCGCACCGTCCGACGCCTATGGCCGCTCGAAGCTCGAGGCCGAGGAACTGCTCGCCGCCTCCGGCGCGCCCTTCGTGGTGTTGCGGCCGGTGCTGGTCCACGGCCCCGGCATGCGGTTCAACATGGCGGCGCTGGCCGATCTTGCCGCGCGCCGCTTCCCCCTGCCCCTCGCGGGCTTCGGCGCGCAGCGGTCGATCGTGGCGCGCCGCCACCTCGCCGACGCGGTCCTTCTTGCGCTCGCGAATGCGGCGATGGCGGGCGGCACCTACCTGGTCGCCGACCCCGAGCCGCTGACCGTGGCGCGGATGATCGCGGCGCTCCGCCGGGGCCTTGGCCGGCGGCCGGGTCTCTTCCCGCTTCCCGGACAGGCAGTTGCCGCCGCAGCCCGTCTGGCCGGGCGCGCCGAGGAGGTGGAGCGCCTCCGTCATCCGCTCGTGGCCGACCCCGCGCGCCTTCTGGCGGCCGGCTGGAAGCCCCGCC
>CAXNGA010000291.1:0-3418 GCA_964201375.1 Kaistiaceae bacterium | reverse complement strand
GGAGATCGTCGACGCGGAAATTCTGCCGCGTGCCCACGCCGAGCGCCTGGATGAGGTCCGAGAGCTGCTGGTTGGAGGCCGTCTTTTCCCGGCCCGCATTGGCGACGTTGAGGATCTTGCCACGGAGCGGCAGCACCGCCTGGCTGGCGCGGTCGCGCGCCTGCTTCGCCGAGCCGCCGGCCGAATCGCCCTCCACGATGAAGAGTTCCGAGCCGCCGGCCGCGTTCTGGCTGCAGTCGGCCAGCTTGCCGGGCAGGCGGAGCTTCCGCACGGCGGTCTTGCGGTTGACTTCGCGCTCCTGCTTGCGCCGGAGGCGTTCCTCGGCTCGGTCTGCGACCCAGTCGAGAAGGCGGGCGGCATCGGCAGGGGCGTTGGCGAGCCAGTGGTCGAACGGATCGCGGATCGCGTTCTCGACGACCCGCGCGGCTTCGGCCGACGCGAGGCGATCCTTGGTCTGGCCGACGAACTCCGGCTCGCGGATGAACACCGAAAGGAGCGAGGCGCACGAGGTGACGATGTCGTCGCTCGTGATGACCGCCGCGCGCTTGTGGTTGACCCGCGCCGCGTGGGTCTTGAGGCCACGGAGGAGCGCCGCGCGGAGGCCGGCCTCGTGGGTTCCCCCCTCGCGCGTCGGAATCGTGTTGCAGTAGGAGCGCGTGAAGCCCTCGTCGGCGATCCAGGCGACGGCCCATTCCACGGTGCCGTGGCCGGAGCCGGCCGTGCGGCCGCCAAAGATGTTGCCTGTGACGATATCGGTCCCCGAAAGTTCCGCCGCAAGATAGTCGCGAAGGCCGCCCGGGAAGTGGAAGACGGCGGTCTCGGGAACCTTGGCCTCGGCTGCAAGCGCCGGCTCGCACCGCCAGCGGATCTCGACGCCGGAGAAGAGGTAGGCCTTGGATCGGGCGGCGGCCAGGATTCGCTCCGGCTTGAGCCGGGCGGCGGCGCCGAAAATCTGCGTGTCGGGCCGGAAACGCACTTTGGTGCCCCGGCGGTTGTGGATCTCGCCGAGTTCCTCCAGCGGACCGAGGGGAAGGCCGCGGGAATAGCGCTGCCGATACAGCCGCTTGCCACGCGCGACTTCGACTTCCAGGCTCTCGGACAGCGCGTTCACCACCGAGATGCCGACGCCGTGGAGGCCGCCCGAAGTCTCGTAGACGCCGGAGTCGAACTTGCCGCCGGAATGGAGCGTGGTGAGGATGACCTCGAGCGCCGACTTGGTCGGGAACTTCGGATGGCGGTCGACGGGAATGCCCCGGCCATTGTCCGTCACCGCGACCGAGCCGTCGGAGAACATCTCGATGTCGATCCAGCTGCCATGGCCCGCGACGGCTTCGTCCATCGCGTTGTCGATCACCTCGGCAAAGAGGTGGTGCAGCGCATTGTCGTCCGTGCCGCCGACATACATGCCCGGCCGGCGCCGCACCGGCTCCAGCCCCTCGAGCACCTCGATGTCCGCCGCGCCGTAGGATGCCGAAGGATCCTCCTCCTTCGGCCGCCTGGCGGCAGCCGTCCTTGCCGCCACGCGCCGCGCCACGGCACCGACGTCGGGAGTTTTTGAGAAGAGGTCGTCGTCAGAATCGGACATGCACGGGGGGGAGAACGAATCGGGGAAACGGATTGTCGCCTATCAGCTTCGCACCGCGGCGCAAAATCGCGGTCGATCGGCGGGGAAGGCGAGGGGCGCCAGGCACCGGAGCCGGGGATGAGGCATCTCGATGTGTGGTTATCGAACCGTTCCGGTGCGGTCCGGAAGCGCACGATAGGCGTTATGCATCAATGTTTTGGTGACCTACCGGAACAATTCGATTCAGTCGAATTCGTGTCGATTCGGCGCGATGGGCCGGCGCAGCTTTAATCCTGCGTTCAGGTCCGCGCGTTCAGGATCACGGACATGGAGGCGCCGGTTCGATCGAGGGAAACATTCGACAGCCGGGGCGCAAGCACAAACGGAGTAGATCATCATGGCCCGTCTTGATTTCAGTGGCGCTGCCGAAATGGCGTCGTCGAACGCCCTCGATGAAACCCTGTTTCAGCTTGGCATCGACTCGGCAACCGGACGAGATGGCTCGCCGAACCTGATCCTGGCCCACATGTGGTTCAACCTGGCGGCGCTGCGCGGCAACCCGGACGGCACGCGTTACCGTCAGGAAGTCGCCATCGAGATGACGCAAGCCGAGATCGCGGAAGCCCAGCGCGCCGCCCGCGACTGGGTCCGCTCGCATTAGCCTCCGCTTCGCCCGCAGGCGAGGCCGCATGGTCGTCTCGGAGGGCGGCCGCGGTAACGGTCTACCCATTGCCGCGGGCTCCCCGGTGCTATCGTTTCCCTCCGGCTCCAACGGAGGATATGATTTTGGTCAGGACGTTCACGGGTGAGGGCACACGGGCTTCACCCTGGCAATTGACGACGCCGGGCGCCAAGTCCGCCTTCGAGGCGTTTCGCGATCCGTCGCTTGATCCGCCGGCGCTGGTCGTCCGCTCGGGCAAGACCGAACTCCGCTACCAGCTCCAGGCGATCGACGACCTCCACACGATGCTGAAGGCGGCCGGCGACTGGGTTCCCCTTGGCGGCGCGGACGAGCAGAAGCTGGCAGCGGGGCCTGGGCGCGATCATCGTCCAACCCGGTGCGGGGCTGGTATGGGCTCAAGAAGGGCCTGCGCGGCCGGTTCGCGGTCTATGTCCCGCCGGTCCTGGAAGCGCTCGGCCTTGCCGAGGTCGAGGACAATCCCCGCAACAACCGGATGCGGGCGCGGTAGCCGGGAGCCGGAAAGCAGAAGGGCCCTGGGAGGGGCCCTTCGAACAACGGATGCAGGTTCACAAGCCTAGCGGGCGAGGTTGATGCCCATCATCCAGATGCAGCAACCGGGGCCGCCAAGGACCGCGCGGGTTTCGCCGAACACCGAGAGGCGATCGTTCACGGCGAACTCGGCGCCTGCGCCGAACGTTGCCGTTGCGCCGAGACCACTACCGATACCCCAGATGCCGACGAGGCCGGCCGTGCCGTAGATCACGCCACGATCCTGCGCGCCGAGAACAAGACCCGCGCGCACCGAAACAGAACTGAAGAGCACCGGCGGCCAATGCCATGCGGGCGATCCCCGTCGCGGGCGTGTGGATCGGCGTCACCGGCCAGTCGGCTATCGAATTCGACGTCTCCAAAAGGCTCGCCGATGCGCTGCTGCCCTACATGCTCGTCGTCGTCGGTCTGGCGCTCATCCTGCTTCTCCTTGTCTTCCGGTCGATCCTGGTGCCGCTCAAGGCGACCGCCGGCTTCCTCCTCACGATCGGGGCGACCTTCGGCGCGGTCGTGGCGGTGTTCCAGTGGGGCTGGCTCGCCGGCCTCATCGGCCTGGATGCACCCGGGCCGATCATGAGCATGCTGCCGATCTTCATGATCGGCGTCGTGTTCGGCCTTGCGAT
>CAXNGA010000290.1:0-3426 GCA_964201375.1 Kaistiaceae bacterium | reverse complement strand
GGTCGCGCGCCAGAACGAGTGCTGCAACCGTGGCGGAATCGACCGCGCGTTCGGCCGCCGAGAACTCGGGCGGCCCGAAGCGAAGGGCCGCGCCGTCATCGAGCGTCATCCGGTCGAAGCGCGCGGTGTAGCGGAGGAGGGCGGCGTCGCCCTCGGCACGCACGGCCGCGATGATCTCGGAGACGGCCGCGCCGACATCTGCCGGCGCCTCCCTCCGGGCCGAAAGGAGCGCGTCGAATTCTGTTGCGAAATCGGGCGAGGCGGCGTCGAGGCGGAGGGGCATTGTCACCTTCCGCCGGGGCCGGCGCGGCTCACTTCCGTACGCTGGAAGGGGCCGCCTTCTGCCCGGCAAGGTCATGGGTGGGCATGGCTTTCGTCTGCCACGCGGCGCCGAGATCGGCAAGGCGTGCCTCGACGCACTCGACCTCGAGCCGGATTTCGCCGCCACCGGCGAAGATCAGCCGCACCGCGCCCGCGGGGTCTTCGCCGGCGGCAAATTCCACCGCCAGCAGATCGAGCACCGCGTCCGGCGCCTCACGGCGGATGCCCTGCGCCTTCACGCCGAGCACCCGATCGAAGCTCATCACCGAGCGCCGCCGCTCGAAGCTGCGCTGCCGCCTGCCGTCGCCCGCCGTCTCCCAGGCGAAACGGTTCATCTCCAGCACGAAGCGCTTCTCGGACGGCAGCCAGTGCAGGTCGCGCACCTTCAGGATGGCGTCCTGGAGATGCGCGGAAAGGATCTCCAGATCTTCCGCGTCGAGCGCGGCGAGCTTCAGCGGGGCGGCGGCGTCCATCGGGGGGCGGCATCCGTGTTCGGGGTTGCCGCACAGTTAGGCAAGGCCGCAGCGGAGTTCAACGGGCGGACCTCGCCGCTCGTTCCCGCGCACCGCTGCTGACGGAGATGGCAGGTGATCGGTACTTGATCCGGCGCAACGCCGCGCGCCGTCGCCGGCGCTATCAGTGGACAATTGCGCGGCAGCGCCGCAACCGGGGATGCGGATGGGCAGCGATCGCAGGGCGGACCCCGCGGCAGGGGCTGAGCGGTTGATAGCGATGCGGCGCGGCCTTTCCATCGGCGCGCTTCTCGTCGGCCTCCTTCCCGGCCTACCGGGCCTTGCCGCGCAGCCCCTCGTCGACATCGCGACGGAAGTCCGGTGCGACAGGCTGCTCGATGAGGCGGTACGGCTGACCGAGGAGGCATATCGCCACGATGGCGCGACGGCCGAGCGTGCCACGGCGGAGGCACGGATGATGCTGCTGGACCAGTTCTTCTTCTGGCCCGCCGAGTATTTCCTGCTCTATCCGAGCACGGCCGACGCCGTCTTCATGCGCCTTCGCGGGCAGATGAACGCCCTGTGGGCCCGCAGCGACGCGCTCGGCTGCGGCATCGCCTTCCATCCCGTCCCGGAATCGTAGCGCGGACTGCCAGCCGTGAGGCTGGCCGGGGCGAAGCGCAGGTCGCTTTCGCCCGCTAGGCCGCGATCCGCTCGATGTCCGCGCCGCAGCGGCCGAGCTTTTCCTCGAGGCGCTCGAAGCCGCGGTCGAGGTGATAGACGCGGTTCACCATCGTGTCGCCTTCGGCCACCAGCGCGGCGATGACGAGGCCGACGGAAGCGCGGAGGTCGGTCGCCATCACCGGCGCACCCTTCAGCCGCGGCACGCCGGTCACGGTCGCGACCTGGCCGTCGAGCGTGATGTCGGCGCCGAGGCGGGCGAGTTCCTGCACGTGCATGAAGCGGTTCTCGAAGATCGTCTCGCGGATGGTAGACACACCGTCGGCGCGGCACACGAGCGCCATCAGCTGCGCCTGGAGGTCCGTCGGGAAGCCGGGGAACGGCTCCGTCACGACATGGACCGGCGCAAGGCCGTAGCTGCTGCGCGACACGCGCACGCCCTCATTGGTGATGGTGACGTCCGCGCCGATCCTGCGGAGGATTTCGATCGGCTTCTCGATCAGGTCGGCCCGCGCGCCTTCCAGCAGCACGTCGCCGCCGGTCATCGCGACGGCAAAGGCGTAGGTGCCGGATTCGATGCGGTCGGGCAGCACGGCATGGCGGGCGCCGGTGAGCTCGCGGACGCCCTCGATGATGATCGTCGACGTACCCGCGCCGGTGATCTTTGCCCCCATCTTGTTGAGGCAGGCGGCAAGGTCCTCGACCTCGGGCTCGCGCGCGGCGTTCTCGATGATCGTCTCGCCGCGGGCAAGGCTCGCGGCCATCAGCGCCACATGGGTGGCGCCGACGGTGACCTTCGGGAAGCGGATGCGCCCGCCATGGAGGCCACCGCTCGGCGCCTTCGCGATGACGTAGCCGGCCTCGATGTCGATCTCGGCGCCGAGCTTCCTAAGTGCGTCGATGAAGAAATCGACCGGCCGCGTGCCGATGGCGCAGCCGCCCGGCAGGGACACCTTGGCAAAGCCGGTTCTCGCCAGCAGCGGGCCGATCACCCAGAACGAGGCGCGCATCCGCGCCACGAGGTCGTAGGGCGCGGTCTGGTCGACGATCTCGCGGGCGGTGAAGTGGACGGTCTCGCCCGTCAGCACGTCCTGGCCGACGCGCTTGCCATCGATGGAATGGTCGACGCCGTGATTGGTGAGGATGCGCTTCAGCATCGCGACGTCGGCAAGGCGCGGCAGGTTCGCCAGCGTCAGCGTCTCGCGGGTGAGGAGGCTTGCGATCATCAGCGGCAGCGCGGCGTTCTTGGCGCCGGAGATGCTGATCGTGCCGTTGAGCTTCTGCCCCCCGGTGATCCTGATCTGGTCCATGGATCGCCCCCAATTGGCCGCGAATCGCCGTCCGACGGGAACGGGATAGGCCATCTAGGCAGGGACTGCGGCCAACTCAAGGCTCCGGCGCCGGTGAGCGGACCGCGGCGTCTCAGGGTCCCCTCGCGCCTCCCGGACCGAGGGAGCCGACAGGGAACACGGCGAGGCTGACGTCCGCCGTCCCGGCCCCCGCGAAGACGAGCGTCGCCGGCACGCTCGCGCCGGTGGCGAAGGCGTCCGCGAGCGCGGCGAACATCACGTGCCCTGCGTTCGGACCGAGGACGATTGTGGCGCCCGCCGGGATCACGAGGACGTCCAGGGCGGTCATGGTCGCAACGTCACCCCGGTACGCCGTCTCGTGGAGCGAGGCGGAGCCGGCGAGCGGAGAGGACACCGACAGGAGCCGCTCCGCCTCCGGGCCGGCATTGGTGATCGTCATGTAGGCAACGGCCGTCGGGGCGCCGGGCGGGTTCTTCCGGGTCCAAGCCTGGCTGATCGTGATGGCGCCGACCGTGACCGGCGGCGCGACCGCCGGTCCGGCGGCCACGGCTTCCGCCCCCGTGCCGCCCAGGACGAAGCGCCCCACGATCGTGCGGGAATCGAATGCCGAGACCCGCGCGTCGATGGCGATCTCCCATTCGCCGGCGACCGGGAGGAAGAGC
>CAXNGA010000289.1:0-3433 GCA_964201375.1 Kaistiaceae bacterium | reverse complement strand
TCGCCACGCTGCCGGCCGACCAGCGCGAGCAGGCCGCCCAGCTTCAGGAACGCCGGTTCGAGCTGAACCGGGAGATCCGCGACATCGAGGCCGCCCAGCGCGCCGAGATCAACGCGGTGGAGAGCGACCTCCGGATCAAGAACATCGTTGTCGTGCCGCTCGCCGTCATCGTCCTGGGCCTTATCGTTGCCATCTGGCGGCGCGTGCGGCTGTCCAACTACCTGCGCCGCCGCGCAGCGTCAGCTTAGGGATCCGGACGATGACGCAGCGCTCGTTCTTCGTTCTGCTTCTCCTCACCGTCGCCGCCTTCGTGGCCGCCGTCGCGGCCGTCTGGGTCGAGCAGACTCAGAGCCGGCCGGATCCGGCGGGCGGCGAGTCGGTCTTCCCGCTGCTCGTAGCGCGCGAGGCCGACATAGCCCAGGTCACGCTGGAATCCCGCCGGTGGAGGCTGGTTCTGGAGAAGCGCGGCGACCAGTGGTTCTCGATCGACCGCGGCGACTATCCAGTGCGCGAGCAGCCCCTCATCGAGGCTCTCGACGCCATCATCGGCCTCACGACGCTTCAGGCGAAGACCGACAACCCGAATCTCTATGCAGACATCGCAGTCGGCGGCCCGGGTCCGGACACAGACGCCGTTCTCGTCCGAGTTGCGGCTGCCGACGGCACTGTGCTTGCTGACGGCATCCTCGGCGCCGTCAGCCAGTCGATCGGCGTCACTCCCCGCGGTGGTCTGTTCGTCCGTCGCAGCGGCGAGGCCCAGTCATGGCTCGCCGAAGGCACCGTCTTCCTTCCGACCTACCTCACCGAGTGGTTCGATCCGCTCCTCTCGGTGCCTGGCCCAGAGATCGCTCGCGTCACCGTCCTTGCCGGCGATACGGTGATGTTCGATGCCGAGAAGGTGAATTTCGCGACCGGCGACTACGAACTCCGCTACGTCGATCCCTTCTATCAGCGCGATGGCCTCGTCGCCGAGGACAACCAGATCCGCGGCTTTGCCCAGGCGGTGGTATCGACGAGCTTCGACGATGCCCGGGCCCGGGATTCGGTGACGGCCCCGGCCGACGCCAGGAGCGTGGAGTTCACGACCCGCGACGGCCTCAGGCTTCGCGTGACTCTGGTTCCGATCGATGACGCGACCTGGGTGCTCTACGATGCATCGACGGTGGATGGCGCCACCGCCGCCGGCCAGGCGCAGGCGGCCACCATCATGCAGAACACAGGCGCGTGGGCATTCCTTTTGCCGGCCACCCGCATCATCACGCTGAGCCGCCCGATCGAACAGCTCGTGACAGTGCCCGCGCAGACCCGCGAGCCGGGTGTCTTCACGGTGCCGCCGCCGGCCTTCGTCCCCGGTCTGCCTTAGGCAGAGCCGGATTGCCGGAGTCCTTCCTGGCCCGTCCCTGGCAACGGGGCGGGCCAGTTCGTTTTGCTCCCCGCGCCGGCGCGATCCGGTGTCGGAAGTCCGCAGAAACGTGAACGGTCGGGTCCCGGCGCGCGGGTACCCCGCGCTTTACGTACCACGTGGTTTGGCGGAGAGTGCCGGAAAGGCGCCGCCATTGGATGGCGCGAGGCGACGGGAGGGAAGCCCGGCGCCAGCAGGAGGGAACCACGATGACGCGACCCACGGCAGCAACCGCGACCCGGCTGGCCGCGGCGGCCTTCGGCGCCGCCCTGACCTTCGGCGTCATCGCAGCGTCGCCCGTCGCTGCGCAGGACACGGCATCGCCGATGTTCCCGCTCCTCGCCGCGCGCGCCGCCGAAGTGGCTGAGGTGACGATCCAGGGACGCCGCTACGCGCTCGACCTCCGCATCGCCGAGACCGGCGCGGTAGTCGACGCCAGCCGGGGCGACTATCCGACCCGGGTGGATCTGGTCATGCGCCTTGTCGAGAATCTCGTCGCATTCCAGCAGATCTCGGTCGCCACCAACGAACTGCTCCGCTACGGCTTCTACGACGTCGAGGGACCCAGCCCCAACGAGGAGGACGTCTACATCAGGGTGGTTGCCCGGAATGGCGACGTCCTTGCAGACGCCATCATCGGCGCTGCCACCGTTATCCCCGACACCAACCGGAGCGCCACCGCCGTCCGCAACGCCCACGAGGCCGAGGTCTGGTTCACGACCGGCTTCATCACGATGCCGCAGCAGCTCTCGGCATGGTTCGACCCCGTCCTCCAACTGCCCGGCCGTGATGTCTCGCGCATCGTCGTGTCCGAGGGCGGCGTAACACTGGTCGACGCGGTGAAGCAGGACTTCAGCACCGGCGCGTATGCGATCGCCTACATCGACCCCAGGGTCCTGCCGCCCGGCACGCCGGCGGAAGGCATTCCCGCGGATGACACTGCCCTCCGCTCCCTCGCCCAGTCGGTGGTGGGTGTCGTCTTCGAGCTGACTGTGCCGCGCAGTACGATTAACGTCCCGGAGAACGCCCGGACCGTCCGTTACGAGACCACTGCCGGCTACGCAGTGGATGTGACCCTTGCGCCGGACGGCGAGACGACGTGGGTGCTATTCGATACGTCCGTCATCGAGGGCGCACCAGCCACCGCGCAGGCTATTGCGGACCAGATCAGCGCCCGGACCGCGAACTGGGCATTCCGCCTCCCGCCGATCGCGCTGGCCTCGCTCCTCCGGAGCCCCGCTGCACTCTATGTGGCCCCGCCGATCGACTTCGCCGCGCCGCCGATGTAGTGCGCTGCTGCTTCGACGCGCGGTGGCGCGAAAGGCCTCCCTCGCCGCAGGACGCACGGCCGGTTGGGCGGGAACGACTGCTCTGTCCAACCCGCCGCGTTCGGCCCGGACGTCGGCCGAATCGACCTTTGGGCGACTCGCTGGTGGCCCGCAGCCGCCGGTCGAGATCGGCGCCGACGGCTTTGCGTTCTTCCGCGCGGCGCGTTCGTCGGCCTTCCTCAAGCGGGCTTGACCCGCGCCGCCTGGGTACGACCCCGGCGTCGCCTGCCCGTCAGCGCCTCAGGCCCCTCAGGAGCGCCGGGAGGAAAGCCGCAGTTGCGACGGCGAGCACGGCGAGGGCCGGCTTCACGTAAATGGCGGTATCGAACGTGCAGCCGAGCCGGTCGGCCCACGCACGACAGATGTCCGCCATATCGAACCAGGCGAACGCCACCACACCGAGGCCACACAGGGCCGCGACCGCCAGGACGCCGGCCACCCGCGCCAGCGGCCGCGAGGACTGAGCACGCCGTCCCGCAGCGACGCGAATACTGGGGCGTACGCCGGAAGGCACTCTCAGTTCGGCTATCGTGCGCCGGCACTGCGCCTCCCATGTAAGCCTCCGCCGAGGGCCGCCTTGCTCGATTGAGGTTTGGGGCTGAAGACTGTTGGTATGGATAGTCATACGCACAGTGCGCAAGTTCGTCATTTGGAGGTGGTGGAGACCGGCCGGCGCCGGCGTTGGTCGGAGGAGGAGAAGCTT
>CAXNGA010000288.1:0-3460 GCA_964201375.1 Kaistiaceae bacterium | reverse complement strand
GTCAGGCCGCCACGGCGATGCGCCGGCCATCATCGTGTTTCGTCCGTGAACTGGCGGAATTCCGCCCTCTTTACATAGGCCGCTGACAGGCGGACAAGGGGCGTGGCGGCACCCGCTCCTGGGGCCGGAAGGGCGCACGATGGCCCACGATCATCACGACGGCCACGACCATCATGGCCACGATGACGGGCACGGTCACGGCCATGGCAGTCGTGCCGGTCATGGCCATGCCGGCCACCACCATCATGGCCGCGATGCCCTCCTGGCCGCCGAATCGGGCGACCGGCGGGTGTTGTTTGCGGTGGGGATCAACGTCCTCCTCACGATCGTGCAGATCGTGGGCGGCATCTTTGCCGGCAGTCTCGCCCTGATCGCCGACGCGATCCACAATCTGTCGGACGCCGCCGCGCTGGGGCTGGCCTACGCCGCGCGGAGGATCGCGCGTCGTCCAACGAGCGACGCGATGACGTTCGGCTACGTCCGCGCGGAACTCATCGCAGCGCTCATCAACTACACCACCCTCATCCTGATCAGCGTCTACCTGATCTACGAGGGAATCTGGCGGCTGTTCGATCCGCAGGGCGTCGACGGCTGGATCGTCGTCATCATCGCCGCCGTCGCGCTCGTGATCGACGCGTGGACGGCCCTTCTGACCTACCGGATGTCCAGGGGCAGCGCGAACATGCGCGCCGCTTTCCTCCACAATCTTGCCGACGCTCTCGGCTCCGTCGGCGTCATTCTCGCCGGCACGCTCATCATCCTGTTCGACTGGCGCATCGCCGATGCGATCGTGACGCTGGCGATCGCCGGTTTCATCCTGTGGCATGTGGGCCGCGAGATCGGCGGCGTCGTCCGCATCCTCATGCTCGGCACACCGCCCGGGGTGGAACCTGCCGCCATCGCCGAAGCCATGACCGCGATCGACGGCGTCACGGACGTCCATCACATCCATGTCTGGCAGGTGGATGAGCGGTGGAGTTCGCTCGAGGCGCACCTCGTCATCGAACCCGGCGCGATGGCAAGGTCGGAGACGATCAAGCGTGCGGCCAAGGCGATGCTCGCGGAGCGCTTCTCGATCGGACACTCGACGCTGGAGATCGAATGCGAGGGGGAAGGGTGCATCGACGCCAGCCGCGTCGGCCACCCAGCGGCGATGGCGCCCTGACACGCCACCGCCCGGATTCCGCCCGTGGTCCGTCATGTTGAATGAAAACGTAACGCTTGCCGTCCAGAATCGACCTGTTCGTCCGGACAGGCCGTTCGCAACGTGATTCCCGTCCGGTGTGTCGCAGGGTCGAGAACCGGGAAGATCATTCTGGCGCAGGGAGTTGACGTGACCACCAAACCCGGCCGCAGGGGAGAACTCGCCGGACCGCAGCGAGCCCCGATCGCTGGGTCGCGGGGGACCCGGCGGAGCGAATGCCGCGGTTTCGCCCGAATCCTGCGCGACTTCGGCCTTGACCGGCCCGGTTCGGGCTGGCTCTATTCACAAGCCGTTGATCGCGCGTCCGGCGGGGACAGCACGCGATCGAAGGTGAGCCGCGCTGGTCGGTTCGTAACAGTAACGTGTGTTGGCGGGCCGCCCTGTGCCTGCTGCTGGGATCGAGGGGACTCATGCGCGCCACGCTGACAGCGGCTTGCCGATGCCAACGCGTCCGCAACGTGCTTCTTCTCTCAGGCGCTGCGGTATGAGGATCGCCCGATCGCTCCGATCGGCAAGTCTTCCCAAAGCGCTTCGCATCGCGACGCTGGTGGGGGCCGCCGCCATCCTCGGCGCGTGCAACTCCAGCCAGTCGGGCGGCAGCTTCAGCTCTACCGGCGGCGGCATCACTGCAGCTCAGGTCGATCGCGGCGTCGGCTACGAACTCGTTAACCAGCGGCCTTACACGATCCGCGGCGTGACCTACGTCCCGAACGAGGATCCCAATTATTCCCGGACCGGGCTCGCGTCCTGGTACGGCTCGGACTTCCACAATCAGCTCACGGCCAATGGTGAGCGTTACGACATGACCGCGCTCACGGCGGCGCACAAGACGCTGCCGCTGCCGAGCTATGTCCGTGTCACCAATCTCGACAACGGCGCGTCGATAGTGGTGCGCGTCAATGATCGCGGCCCGTTCGTCGATGACCGCATCATCGACATGTCTGCCCAGGCGGCGAACCTCCTCGGCTTCTACGACCGGGGCATTGCAAGCGTCCGCGTCGACTATGTCGGGCGCGCGCCCCTCCAGGGCGACGACACGCAGATGCTGATGGCGACATACTCGCCGCCGGGCGGCGCATCCAGCACCGCCATCGCCTACAACGAGCAGACGCGAACCGTGTCCGCGTCGACGGGGGCGACCGGCCCGCTGCGCCGCGCATTCAACCCGTTCCAGAACGGCGCCGCTGCGGCCGTGTTCGAGCCGACCGCCCTTCCTGCCGGACAGGATCCGCTGGCCGCGCTGACCACCGTGCCGACGGAGCAGGGCTATGCCGGGACGCCCCGGCTGTCGCCGGCACAGCAGGCACTCCGCGACGTTGCCGCGGCAGCACCGGCAACGACCGGTAACGTGCTGATCCAGGTGGGTGTTTTCAGTGACCGCACCAATGTCGACCGGATCGCGGACGCGCTCGAGCGACACGGATCGGTGTCGATCACGAGCCTCCCGGGCATCGACCGGACGCTGTGGTCGGTCAGGCTCAGCGTACCCTCGGCGGGCGCGCAGGCCGCCGTTGCGGCGGCCGTCCAGGCCGGCGCATCCGGCGCCCACGTCCTTTAGCTCGGGCGATTGAAGGGCTCTCGCCGGGGCCTTAGCCTGGCGGGAGAATGCGAAACATCGATGCAATCACCCGGCTGACGCCACGCCTCATCGCCGCGCTAGTCCTCATGGTCGCCCTTGCGGCTGCCATGGGAGCGCGCGCCGCGGAGCCGTTCGCGACCTCGGCGGGCCACGCTTTCCTCGTGGACTACCAGACCGGCACCGTGCTCTTCCAGAAGGATGCCGACCTCCCCATGCCGCCAGCGAGCATGGCCAAGCTCATGACGATGGCCGTCGTGTTCGAGGCCATCCGGGACGGCGAGTTGACACTGGAGAGCCGTTTCCGCGTCAGCGAGAACGCGTGGCGGACGGGCGGAGCCACATCCGGCGGCTCCACGATGTTCGCGGTAGAAGGCTCCCAGATCCGCCTTGAGGATCTCATCCGGGGCGTCATCGTCCAGTCGGGCAACGACGCTGCCATCGTGATCGCCGAGGGCCTCGCCGGCAGCGAGGACGCGTTCGCACTCCGCATGAACGAAGTCGCCACCCGGATCGGGCTCGACAGTTCGGTCTTTGCCAATGCGACGGGCCTTCCGGACCCGCGCCAGCGCGTTACGGCACGCGACCTCGCGCTTCTGGCGTCCTATATCATCCGCGAGTTTCCCGAGTTCTACGCGATCTACAGCGAGCGCGAGTTCACATGGAACGGGATCACCCAG
>CAXNGA010000287.1:0-3478 GCA_964201375.1 Kaistiaceae bacterium | reverse complement strand
TCCGCCTCGCCTTCGTGGGGCGGATGCTGTGGCCGAAGGGTGCGGGCCTTGCCGTCGAGGCGGTGCGGCTGGCGCGCGCCCGCGGCGTGGAGGTGACGCTGGACCTTTTCGGCGCTCCCGACGGGTCCAACCCCGATGCGATCCCGGAGCGCCAGCTCGAGTCGTGGGGCCGCGTCGAGGGGATTTCGTGGCACGGCGCCGTCACCGATGTCCCCAGGGTCTGGTCCGAGGCGCACGCCGCGATCCTGCCGACCTACTATCGCGAGGGGATTCCCCGCGCCCTCATCGAGGCACTGGCGTGCGGC
The DNA here is from genome assembly GCA_964201375.1 of Kaistiaceae bacterium. Lineage (GTDB taxonomy): Bacteria > Pseudomonadota > Alphaproteobacteria > Rhizobiales > Kaistiaceae > JADLGL01. Next base: position 3,173 of record CAXNGA010000287.1, on the reverse strand, counting down.
CGGGCGGTCATCACGACGAACGTCCCCGGCTGCCGCGACGCCGTCCGGGACGGCATCGAAGGTCTCGTCGTCCCGCCGCGGGACGCATCCGCCCTGGCCGGCGCGATCGCTTCACTGACGCCGGACCGCCTCGTCGCCATGGGCGCCGCGGCGCGGCGTCGGTTCGAGGAGCGCTACACGGAGGAGGCCGTGCAGGCCGCCGTCACCGCGGTCTACCGCGACCTCCTCGCCGTCTCGCCGTCCGCGCCGTCACGCCGCTGAAACGGCGGCCAGCCGAAGCGGAGCGCCAGCACGACGAGGGTCGAGACGCCTGCCGCGGCGGCCAGCGCCGGCACCGGCGCGTCGATCGACCAGGCAGCGAGGGCGATCAGGCCGATCCCCGAAGCGATCACCCCGGAGGTCACCACGGCGTGCGGTACGCCTCGGTCGACCGCTGCCTGGTAAGCGTGGTCGCGATGGGCCTCGCCGAGTTGTTCCCTTCGCACCAGCCGGAGGACCAGCGTGCTCGTGGCATCGACGACGAAGACCAGCGGGAGGATGACGGCAGCGGCGAGGAAGCCGGCGCTCGCCACCGCAATCAGCAGCCACCCGAGCAGGAAGCCGAGACCGACGCTCCCGACATCGCCCATGAACACCTTCGCCGGCGGCCAGTTGACGGTGAGGAAGCCGACGGCGCCCGCGCCCACGATGGCCGCCGGCACGGCCGGCAGCGTCAGCACGGCCGAGCCGGCGATGGCGACGGTGACGATCCCCGCGGAAACGACACCCGCCTCGCTCGCGGCGATCCCGTCGATGCCGTCCATGAAGTTGAAGAGGTTGATGAACCAGAGCCAGGCGACGCCCACCACGAACCGGTCGAGCACGAGCGGAACGTCCGGGCCGAGGATGGCGCCGCCCGGCCAGAATGAGAGGACGAGGGCCACCGCCGCCGCCTGCACGCCCAACCGGAGGCGCCCGGACAGCGGGCGAAGATCGTCGGCGAAGGACACCGCCGCGACGGCGATGGCGCCGACGATGCCCGCCGCAAACGCGGGAAGATTTCCCTGATCCGGCTCGAGGAGCGCCAGCAGGACGAGCGCCAGCAGGATGACGGGGATGAACCCGACGCCACCGCCCCGCGGGATCGGCGTCCGGTGCGAGGAGCGCGCATTGGGCCGGTCCGGGGCGCGGCTCTGCAGCCATTTCCGTGCTGCACCGCTGGTCACACCGGCCACCAACAGGACGATGACCGTCGCGAGGATCGGGATGAGGGTGTCCGTCACGGAGCTCGATCGTCCTCGGGTGGCCGCACCGCCATCTCTGCCACGCCTCGCGCCGCGCTCGCTAGGACCGCGCCCGTGGATGCGCCCTGTCGTAGGCCGCGATCAGCCCCGCCGCATCGACGGCGGTGTAGACCTGCGTCGTCGACAGGCTGGCGTGACCGAGAAGCTCCTGCACGGTGCGGAGATCCCCGCTCGCCGACAGGAGGTGCGTGGCGAAGGAATGGCGGAGCGCGTGCGGCGTGGCGGTGTCCGGCAGGCCGAGCGCAGAGCGGAGGGCCTCCATCGCCTTCTGGATGATCCGCGGGCTGAGCGGCCCGCCCCGCACGCCGACGAACAGCGGCCCGTTCGCCTCGACCCGGTAGGGACAGAGCTTGAGATAGGCCTCCACCCCCCGGCTCACCGCCGGCAGCACCGGCACGAGCCGCACCTTGCCGCCCTTGCCGCGCACGCGGAGCGAATCGTTGCCCCGCACCGGCGCCTCGCCGCGGGTGATGCCGAGCGCCTCGGAGATGCGGAGGCCGCAGCCGTAGAGGAAGCCGAGCACGGCAGCGTCGCGCGCGGCAACCCACGGCGTGGTCGCCGGCTGCTCCGCGGCCGAGGTGACGCGGAGAGCGAGGTCGGGCGCGATCGGCTTGGGGAGGGTCTTCGGCTGCCGCGGCGTTCGCAGCGCGCGGAAGGCAGCGCCGTTCAGCCCCTCCTCGCGCTCGAGGAAGCGCATCAGCGAGCGGATCCCTGCAAGGCCACGCGCCAGCGTCCGCGCGCCCGCGCCGTCTTCCCGCCGCGCCGCCAGGAAGGAGCGGAGGTCGGCCGTCCGCAGCGCACCGATTCCGGCGATGCCGGGCGGCTCGCCGATATGCATCGTCACGAAGCGGCAGAACTGGGCGACGTCGCGGTCGTAGGCCTCGAGTGTCTTCGCGGCGAGCCGGCGCTCGCCGCCGAGATGGTTGCGCCAGCGGGCGATCGCCCGGAGGAGGTCGGGCGCTGCGGGAACGAGGATCGAATCGGCCGTGGCGTTCATGGCGGCAGCCTACGCCGGCCGTCTCAGCATTGGGTTACCGGATGGCGGCCCGTGGGACCGGCCCACATATGGGTCGAACGCGCCGCTTTCGCTCGCCGGGCCGTTCCGGCATTGTTCCGCCGGCATGGACGACCGCCGCCCACCCCGGAACGACGACCTCTTCGGCTCCGCCACCCCCGGGCGGCCGGCGACGGACGTCGTCTCGGTGCTGCTGCCCTACGCCGTGGCCGAGCCCTACAGCTACCGCGTCCCGCCCGGGATGAGCCTTTCGCCCGGCGACATCGTGCAGGTGCCGCTCGGGACGCGCGAGGTTGTCGGCGCGGTCTGGGACGACGACCCCGGCCTCGACCGCACCTCGAACCGCCTCCGCCACGTCGTTGCCCGGTTCGACACGCCGCCGCTTTGCGCCGAGTCGAGGAAATTCGTCGACTGGGTCGCGGGTTACACGATCTCGACGCGCGGCATGGTGCTGCGGATGGTTCTCCGCGCACCGGGCGCGCTGGAACCGGAAGGCAGCCGACCCGGCCTCCGCCTCGCCGGACCTCCGCCCGAACGAATCACGCCGGCGCGGCAGCGGGTGATCGACCTCGCGGCCGACGGGCTGGCCTGGTCCAAGTCCGGCCTTGCCGGAGCCGCCGGCGTCAGCCCCGGCGTGATCGATGGCCTTCTGGCCGCCGGCACGCTGGTCCCGGTCGAGATCCCGCCGGCGCCCGTCGCCGTGCCGCCCGAACCGGGCTTTGCGGTGGCGATGCTCAACCCCGCCCAGGCGGCCGGGGCAGCAGCGCTACGGTCGGCGGCGGCAGACGGCTTCTCCGTCAACCTCATCGACGGCGTCACCGGTTCCGGCAAGACCGAGGTGTACTTCGAGGCCGTGGCCGAGATCCTGTCGCGCG
>CAXNGA010000286.1:0-3497 GCA_964201375.1 Kaistiaceae bacterium | reverse complement strand
CCCGGTCGTACTGGTCGCGCGTGTCCCAGACGCAGGTGACGGGCCTCCCGTCGATGAGAACCCCGAGGATGACGGTCGCGCTCTCCCCGCAAGCCCAGGCGCCTGCCGTGCCTTGGCACTGCTGGTTGCTCTCCGGAGCGTCAATGCCGAGGAGGCGAATGCGCTCGCCGCCGATGCGGATCGTATCGCCGTCGACCACCACGGCCGCTCCGGCGATGGTCTCGGCCTGGCCGGGGACCGCGGCCAGCACCGCCAGCAAAGCAATCGCGAGACGCTTCAATGCCCCTACCCTCGGAACGAGTGCCGTCATAGGCTACCCAACCGAAGCGATAAGGGGATCGCAATGCGAGTGCGGATTGCTCGCGACTGCGCTTCAACAGCGCTTTCGGCATGTTCCAGCAAGTCTTCTTGCCTTTCGGCCAGATCCACGATTGTCATATCTGCGGCACCCCTGTCTTTCTTCGTAGCTTTTCAACCCGCTTTGCGTTCATCAGCGATGCCCAGCTCGGCGAGAAGGTCCGCGATTTCCTTCGCATCGACAGCACCGAGAATGGCCCTGCCAACGCGCGCCGCGGCGCGGTCGCCGCTCTGGGCATGCGCCAGCAGCCCGATCGCCGCGACCACCGGGTCGATCCCGTGCCGCCGGGCGAAATCCACGAGCCTGCTGTCCCGGGCCAGGCTCTCGATCTCCTCGGCCTGAACTAGTGGGAGACCGCTGATGTCGCCGGTCGACAGTTGGGCTGCCAGACCGGCCCAGTCGATCGCTTCGCCAACACCGCCGAAGCCGAACAGGTTCGACACTTCTTCTGCCAGACCCTTGGGGAAATCCTCGCGAGCCCGGGCTTGGCGCTTCGCTAGTGTCCATGTGAAGTCCCGCGGGGCCGAAATCATAGAGGCGGCTTGAATGCTAGCTGACGCCGCTGGCGAAGGGAGCGGGATCTTCCGCGTCGACGGCACTCCGAGGCGCGCGTCCGTGACGTCATCAACGACGAGGAGGCTCGTGAGATGGGTCACGAGGCCTTCGGCTTCGGCAAGTGCCGCCGCCTCCTCCTCCGGCAGGGTGGGGAGTTCCATCGCCGCCACGATCGCCGCAACGCCTGGGGCCATGACATCCCCTGCCGTCTGGGTCGCCACACCTCGGTCGATCACGGCCTCGATACGGGCATTGCCGCGGCGAACGGTAATAGTGGTCCGGCCGCCGCTCGCCGAGCGCGTTCTAAGGGAGGGTGCGCGGAGCCCCGCGACGGCCGCGCGTACGGCCGCTGGCAGGTCGTCGGTTGCGGCAGCGAGGATGTCGCCACCGGTCAGGGCCGCAAGGTGCCCTACATTGGCTTCGAGGCTGTCCTCGCCGACAAGAACGGCTGTGACTCGCTGTCCTGCGCGGGCAAGCGTCTGAACGTCGAGCGCGTGGCTCTTGCCATCGGTGATGAGGATGATGTCCGCCCCGGGGCAGAGGCCGAGGACCGTTTCAATCGCCGACCCGATCTCGGTGCCGCCTCGCGGCGAACCGAGTTTCGACACCAGGCGACGGAACCGCGCTGGAACCGATCTCGCCCCGAAACCGAGGACGCCCGACCCCTCGGTGTCCGTCCGGCCGATCTCCTCGCAGCCATTGTCAAAGGAGAACAGTGCGACCACGTCCCCCTTTCGGAGATCGTCGGCAACGGCATTGAGCGCGCGCACGGCCACCTCGTGTTTGGTCTCCCCGCGGTCGCCTGCACGCTCGTTCATCGAACCGGAGCGATCGACGAGGACGGCAGCGGAGATCCGTCCGTCCGCTGCCGGCTCCGGAACCACCGTGAGCGCGATGGACGCGCCGTCAGCTGCTCGTCCAGCCAGCGGCCCGACCGCCCAGAGCGGGACAGCGATGTCGAGCGGCCGATCCATGGCAATGGCCGTGCGCTCCTGTGAGGCGGGCCGGCCGTTCAGCCGTGCGCCGGCGCCGTGGATCGCGATCGTTCCGTCGAGCCTGACCGGGGCGTGGACGAGGTCGTCCGAATCCGCCAGGGACGACCGTCCGTAGATGTCGCCTGCCGTGAGCGGAATCCGCAGCCGTCCGCCCCCGTCGACGATCGAAAGCAGCGCCGCCCAGCGCGTCGTCACCTCGATCGCGGCGCCCGGCGCGACGTGTCCGACCGACAGCATGTGGACGCCTCGCAGCACCTCTTCGTGCAGCACCGCCGCCCGTCCGTCCTCCAACGCTTCCTCATAGGCTTCCCGCGCCGCGTTCCGCCGTTGCGCTACCGCCCGGAGCCTCCGCTCGCCGATCTTCGCCTCCATCCCGAATAACGTCGCGTCAACAGGAACCGGAAAGGTCATCGTTGCCTCGATGCTTGTCTCCTCGATGTTGCGGAACGTTCGCCGCGTCTCGACGACGGCAAGGCCGCCCGCCAGGTTTACGGTGAAATCGGTGGCAACCAGCGGTATCGGCCGCCCGCGCGAGCAAATGTGGCGATCGAGAAAGACTGCAAGCGGATCAATCGGCTGCGGACGGATCGGCATCGAGGTGTTCCTTGGTGAGGGCGCGGGCGAGGATTCGCTGCACCGCGTCGATGAGGGGCGCTGCTGGCGCGTCTGAGGCGATGAGATCCGGCGCGATGACGAGCGTCACGCCGTTCGCCACGGCAAATGGCACGCCGGTGCCGGCCTGGAGCAGGAGGTGGATTGCGGCTGGCGGGAAGCCAAGGTCGCGCAAACGCGTGAAGCGGCCGATGGCCTCGAGGTGATCCGGCCCGTAGTCGGCGTGGGCTCGACCGCCGCGCGGGGATGGTACGAAGCCTTCGGCGATGAGGTATCGTATCTGCCGCTCGGTCGTATGGGCCGCTGTGGCGAGTTCGCGGATGTTCAAGCTCGGCTCCTTACGACAAACTCCATGTCGTAACGGTGGAAAGCTGTATCAAGGCGGGGAGGAGAGAATCTTTTCGAGGTGCGACAGCGCCGGATGGGGAAGATCGTCCCACGCCTCCTCAGCGCTATTCCTAACGCGGGGCCAGCAGCGCTTCTTCGGATGTCGATTTGGCTCCCTTGGTCTGGCCGACCATCGCCAAAGCCCCACGGTCGTCGCTGCCTTGGATCGATGGCATGAGCACCTCGCTCCAGATCCGTGGTGGCGTCGAGGCGTAGTCACCTACGGCGCCTCGCACAAAAGACCCGCGTCCTCCGGATCGACCAGGAGGTCCGGCGCAGGGACTGCGAAGAGGAACTCGCAACCGGCAGGACCAACGCCAACAGCCGGGTTGCGGAGGCCCTCTACCGCACGGCCATCGCCGTCGGGCGCGAAGGCGTGTACCCGAAGACCATCCGGGTCGACCAGGGGTCGGAGTTCGTCTCCCGCGACCTCGACGTCTGGGTGTCAATCGGCATGCAAAAGGGACCCCCTATCGGCGTGCAAAAGGGACCCCCTCGGGGCACGGCGGAGCAGGCCGCGAGCGAAGCGCGCCCATGGCGCCGTAGCGAGCGAGCGGCTTGCGGTCGGGTCAGCGACAGCGGTCAGGAGC
>CAXNGA010000285.1:0-3525 GCA_964201375.1 Kaistiaceae bacterium | reverse complement strand
CCGCAAGGGCCACCTTCGCTTTGAATGCCGGGCTGTGGTTCCGGCGTGGTCGTCTCGTCATCGTCTCTCCTGTCCTGCTGCCAATCTCTGGCCGCGTTCAGGCAGAAACTCCACTCAACCCACTGTCCAGATTCCCCGAGCCAGCTCTGATGAAGGCGCTCGACTGGCCGCGCCCGCCGCTCCTTCTGGGCTTCATCCTCGGCGAGATCATCGAGCGCTACCTGTTCATCTCCATCCAGATCTACGACTGGAACTGGCTGCTGCGGCCCGGTGTGATGGTGATCCTGGCGTTCGCCGCCTACGTCCTCCTCCGGCCCCTCTTCGGCCAGCAGCGCCAGCGGGCAGTCTCCGTGGAAGGCATGACCGGGGAGCCGACACGGGCGTTCCACGTCGCGAGCCTCGCCTTCGCCACCTTTGCGGCGGTCTGCGTCGTCGTGCTTCTCGTCCTTACACGGGACTGGAGCGCATCGGCCCGCGTCGGCCCGGCGATCGTCGGCGGCCTTTCGCTGGCGATCCTCGCCGGCGTCGTGGCGACTTCGACGTTCGCGGCGATGCGCACGCCAGCCGGCCTGCCGGGCCAGGGCCTCCGCACCGCAACGCGCGGAACGGTGATCCTGGCGCTGATTGCGGGCTACATCCTCCTCTCGGGGCTCATCGGGCTCCAGCCGGCGGCCCTGTTCATCGTCCCGGCGGTCTTCGTGGTCCTTGGCGGACGACTCGGCCGGGCGTGCGCCATCTTCACGATCGCGGTGTTTGCCTTCACCGTGGCCCTCTTCGAGTTCGTCCTGGCGATACCGTGGCCGCGCCCTGTCTTCCCGGTGCTGCAGGACCTCATCTTCAACGTCGTGCGCTGAACCTGTTGCACGCGCGTCACAGCGCGCAACCGTGATCGCGCGGACGGCGGATCGCCCTTCCGGCGTTGCGCCCACGACACCATCTGTCGGATCTGCCCGTGTAACGTGCCATCCGGCGCGGGGGCGCCACGAACGATGGGATGGTCGGCGTGCTGGAGCCTTCCGACCTGGGCTGGACCGAGATCAGGCATTTTGCCCGGCGTTTCGATGCCGAGCAGCATGCGCTCGTCCTCATTGCCATGAGCATCACCTGCCTCCTGATCCGGCGGCCGTGGGGCATCGGGCTTCTCGTCCCGGTGCGCGACGTTCACCGGGCCGAGGAAGAACTTTCCGCCTATACCGAAGAGAACGAGCAGAAGCCGTCGGCACCGACGCCTTTCGCGCTCAGCCGCATCTTCGACGGCACGCTGATCGCGGCTGCCTTTGTCATCCTCATCCAGATGGCCGCCGAGCGCGGCTGGTTCGGCGCCGACTGGTACCAGGCAGGTGCGGCAAACGCCGGCCTGGTCATCGGTGGGGAATGGTGGCGCGCCTTCACGGCCCTCGGCCTTCATGGCGATCTCGGCCATCTCCTGTCCAACGTCCTCTTCGGCGGCGTCCTCGGCCTCGTCGTCTCGCAGACCCTCGGCGCCGGCCTCGCATGGCTGTCGATCGCCCTCGCCGGCGGGATCGGCAACATCGTTGCCGCCTCGTTCCGCACCGCGAGCCACACCTCCATCGGCGCTTCGACGGCAGTATTCGGCGCGCTCGCGATCGCCGCGGCGCTTGCCTGGCAGCGCCAGACGGTGACCGGTCCGGGTCTGCGGCGCTGGGCGCCGCTGGGCGCCGCACTGATGCTTCTCGCCTTCATGGGCATCGGCGGCGAACGCACCGACATCGGCGCGCACTTCGCCGGCTTTGCCGTCGGCGGAGTCTTCGGCTTCCTGCTCCACCAGCTGTCTGACTTCATCCCGAAGGGCTGGCGGGCCCAGCTTGCCTATGGCGGAGCGGCCGTCGCGGTGTTGCTGGTGCCGTGGATGATCGCGCTCTAGGTGAGTAGTGAGTGGTGAATAGTGAATGGTCGAAAGCAGACCGCACTCACCACTCACCACTCACCACTCACCACTCACCACCTTCTCACCCCAGTTCCAGCGACGAAATCCCGTAGATCCGCCCCAGCGGCAGTGCGGGCTGCGGACCGCGGTACATCCTTGCGGTCTCGAACGTCGGTTTCATGCCGTGCCGCTCGGCCAGGTGGCGCGCATCGCGGTTAGGTTCCGGCATGTCGATGAACACCGGCCCGCGCCGGCCAATCGCGACCAGCGCGCGGAACAGAAGGTCCGCGTCCTGCGGGTTCGCCGCAAAGAGGGGGCCGATCCGGCGTCCGGTCACGGCGTCGCGGATGACACCGTAGCCGGTGACCTTGCCCGCCTCGACGATCGCAAAGCCGGAGCGTGAGACATCGCCGACGAGCCAGTTGCGAAGGAAGGCTTCGCGCGGCGCCGGAAAGCGTCCGGCGTCGAGAGCCGCGACGGCGGGGACCAGCCCGGCATCGATGAACCGGAGGCGCGGATCGTGCGGCGTCTCGAACGCGAGTTCCGCGGTGTAGCGGTGGTTGCTGTGCGCCTTTGCGAAGCCCGAGCGCTGGTAGTTGGGAATCTGTGCCACGACGCCGTCGAGGCCAACCACCGGGCTGCCGACACCGGAGAGCGCCGCACGCCACAGGGCGAGGCCATGCCCCTGCCCGCGATGCTCGGGCCGGCAGATGTAGAAGCCGACGAAGGTGAAGCGCCCGCCGTAGGACACCGTGGAGATCGACGCGATGGGTTCCTCGCCGAGCCAGCCCATCCAGAAGCCGGACGGGTCTGCCGCAAAGAACGGCGCGGCGTCGTGCCGGCCGGGGTTCCACCCTTCGTCCTCGGCCCACGAGATCACGCGACGAAGATCGTCGATCGACATGCGGCGAATCTGCAACGGCATTGCGCGAGCCTACGCCGGCCGCAGCCGGCGGCAATGGCAATCCCGCATGGTCCGGCTCCGCATCCAGCCCGGGGCGGCAGTGAAACTGGCATCGGCTTTCGAGGAATCCGGCCGCTGAAAAAGGGATGGCGGTGCCCGACGGGCGTCGCCACGGCCGCGCCCGATTGACAGGAGCGGTATTAGTTCCTATTTTGTTCTCATGACCGCCGATCTCCGCTCCGAGCTTCGCCTCACCCTTTCCCTTGCCCTGACGAAGGTGCCGCGCGGCACGCGGCGTGAGTACAGCGAGAAGCTCCTGATCCGCTCCGACCCCGCGAAGGATGCGATCACCGAGACACTGCTCGTGGCGCTCCTCGAGCGCTTCCGGCTCGAGCCCCTGCCGCGGGCCGAGATGGTTCGGCCGGTTTCCGGCCCCTCGCCGGCGCCGCTCGCTGCAACCCCTTGAATGCGCGGGCCGCCGTCCGGACCGGTGCGTGCGGCCTTCACCCTTCCTTAACGCTGTGGGCGCAGCGTTTCACTGCCCAGCGTCCACCCTTCCTGGGCACCTCCCTTGACTTGGGCCGCTCCATCTTCGGGCGGCCCCTCTTTGTCCGAGCACACCGTCGCCGTCGGGACGGACGGCCAGGCACAGGAGCGGCGAGCATGAGCACGCGCAACGCCAACGATCCGGTTGAATGGCAGCAGCCCCAGGGCAACTGGGACGACCCCGGCT
>CAXNGA010000284.1:0-3528 GCA_964201375.1 Kaistiaceae bacterium | reverse complement strand
GATCGGCCGCTATCTCGGCTTCTACAATGCCCGCAGACCTCATTCGAGCCTTGACCGGCAGACGCCGGACCAAGCCTACTTCACCCCGCTCCCGCAGATCGCGGCAGCCTGAACCCGGCAGACCTCCACTTAGCCAGCCAGAAATGCTGTTCAGACAACCGCAGCCACCTCAATGACCTTTGCCCGCCAAGGCTTTTGACTTCTGGCTACTGGCCGATCGTCCAGTCGGCAGTCGGGCGATCGCCGACCAGCGCTGCGTCCTTCCGACTGCCTATTGCCGACTGCCTGTAGCCGCCTTACGACGCCCTATGATTCGCGCTCAGCCCTGCGCCGCCGCGAGCCGTGCCTTCTGGCGGCGGTCGAGCGTCACCGAAATGCCGAGGAACACGAGCCCCGCCAGCGGCAGGAATGCACCGATCCAGCCGGCGGATTTCCAGCCGAGCCCGGCGGCGATGGTGAGGCCGGCGATGAACGGGCCGAGCGCATTGGCGAAGTTGAGCGCGCTGTGGACGAGTGCCGCGGCGAGCGTCTGGGCGTGGCCGGCGACGTCCATCAGCCGCGTCTGGAGCGGCGGTACGAGGCCGCCGCAGACGCCGACCGCGACGGCGACAAGTGCCATCCCGACCGGCGAATGGGTGACAAAGCTGTAGGCCAGCAGCGCCATCGCCGACCAGATCAGGATGCCGGCGATGGTCGGGATCAGCGCGCGATCCGCCGCCCACGAGCCGACGAGATTGCCGATCGTCATGCCGACGCCGAAGGCGGCCAGGAAGAACGGTACCGCTGCCTCTGAGACCATCGTCTCCTCGAGCAGCGTCGCGGACATGTAGCTGTAGACGCCGAACATGCCGCCAAAACCGATCGCCCCGATGCCGAGCGCCAGCCACACCTGCGGCCGCCGCAGCGCGTCGAGCTCGCGCAGCGGCGTGGCGTCCGGCTGGCCTGCATCGCGCGGTGCGTGGAGGAAGATCAGCGTCGCGCAGAGGAGCGCGATCAGCGCCACCAGCTCGAACCCCCAGCGCCAGCCGATGGTCTGGCCGATGAACTGCGCCACTGGCACGCCGAGGATCGTCGCGATCGTCAGCCCGAGGAGGACGCGGCCGCTCGCCTGGGTCCGCCGTTCGCGCGGGACGAGCGAAGCGGCCAGGAGGACCGCGACGCCGAAATAGGCGCCATGCGGCAGCCCGGCGATGAAGCGGAAGGCGATCATCGTCCCGTAATTGGGCGAGAGGCCGACGAGAATATTGGCAAGGCCGAACCACACCATCAGCCAGATCAGCGTCGACCGCCGCGACCAGCGCGCGGCGACCACTGCGATCAGCGGCGCGCCGACGACCACGCCAAGCGCATACGCGCTGATGATGTGGCCCGCACTCGGCTCATCGACGCCCATCGTGGCGGCGAAATAGGGCAGCAGCCCCATTGCGGCGAACTCATTGGTTCCGATCGCGAACCCGCCGACGGCGAGCGCGAACAGGATGAGGCGCGGGCTGATGGTGCGCTCGGTGGCGGCGTCAATGGCCATCGGAGTCTTCGTCGGGATTGGCGGGCCGACGATGGCGCGCCGCCGCCGCAGTATGCACGAAACGCAACCGCTCGACATGCGACATGGCATGGCTAATCCGGCACGCCGCGCCTCCTAACTAGGCGGCAGCAGCTAGCTAACTGCGTTCATGCGGCGGTGGCGGCTCATTTCCCGGCCAGCAACACCCCGTGCATGCGACGGCTCCGATCTCCGCGGACCGACCACCCGGCCCCTGAGGAGGGCGACGCTCAGTGCCCCAACAGCATCGATCATCGGAGAAAGCCTGTGGGCGGCACAAGTCGGATGTTGCGCGGCGGCAACGCTAGCGTTATCAGCGAAACCAGCGCCGATTCCGTCGGCACATCTCGCCAAGCTCTAGCTATCATGCGCATGGCGGCGGCACGGGTGGAAAGATGGCCTGGATACTGCCGAAGCAATTGGTTCGGGCGCTCGCAACGGCGTCCGCCTGCCTGGCGGCCGCTCCGGTCGCTCAGTCCGAGCCTGCTCCATCGACGCTCTCGGCTTATGTGCAGCTCTTTGGAGCCTACATGTATGGCTACCATCGGGCCAACGATGGATTTAACGAGGCGCGCGAGCAGATTCCCGGGGTCGGCGGCTCGGGTCACGCCGCCTGGCAGGCCACGTCGAACGTCTCGGTGCAGCTCGACCTATGGGCCGACCGTTGGTCTGGCCGGGTATTCGACTATTGCGATGGTGAGCCCTGTGGCGAACGCTCCTGGGGCACGTGGCGGGCGGGCGGTGCGGCTCATCTGACCTACCATCTCCCAGGCGGCCTGCAGGTGGGCGGGGTCGCTTCGATGGGCTATCGGAAGGGCTTCGACGGCTGGGCCAATCTCGGGGTTGAGGTCGCCTACAATTCCGACAGGCTGCGCCTCAACGCTCAGGCCGGCTACACGCCACCCTTAGTGGAGTGGGCTCGCGACGGGGATGTCAGGGGCTATTACGGCCATGCCGGCGTGACATTCTACGCCCGCCCAACCCTGGCGGTCTCCGCCAATGCGGGCATGGACATCTACCGCGACTGCTGTGGCTTTACCGAACGGACGGTCACGTTCGGCGCGCGCGTGGAGGTTCAGCCCGTGGGGACGCCCATGGCCCTGTTCGCCGCGTATCAGGGCCGGTTCTGGAAGAACACCGACACCGGCGTCGGGGACCTTAACCAGCATCACTTTTTCGGCGTGGGGCTGAGCCTCTTGGTCGGGCAGGATACGATCCAGAATCGTGACCGGGCCGTCGGCTTCAGCGACTACAACGGCATATACAGCCCTATCCTCCGCTAAGAGGCGTTCGGGCAAGGCCGGCGTCGAACGCAACCGCAATCCGGCGACTGTGAACGCCGGAGACAAAATCCCTCAGTGAAGCGGCCGGATTTCCCGGCTGCGACGGAGCAAAATTCCGTCAGCTGATAGTTCCCCTGTTCCGGTTTGGGCGGGGGGGCGGAGGGATGAAGGGCGTGGAGCTTTATGGACGGGTCCGCTACGCGGTGCAGATCCAGGGACTGAGCCGCCGGGAGGCGGCGCGGCGGTTCGGGATCGACCCGCGGACGGTAGCCAAGATGATGGTGTTCTCGGTGCCGCCCGGGTGTACCGCCCTCGGTTTCTGGGACACCGGATTGAACCCTATGCTGCCTTTGCGTCGGGTTGAAGCTGGCTCTGGCGGAAGGCGGCCGGGCTGATGAACCCGTGCCTCTCGATCAGCCAGGTCGTGTTGTAGGTGTCGCGGAAGACCAGCAAGGCGTGGCGCAGTTCCTCGATGGTCTGGAAGGTGTGGATCCAGAGGAGGTTTTCCTTGAGGGTGCGGATGAACCGCTCGGCGCAGCCGTGTCCCTCGGGAGCCCGGACGAACGCCGGCGAACTCTCGATTCCCAGGAGCTCTATTTCCTTCTGGAAGTAGTCCGACATGTATTGTGAGCCATGGTTGAGGTGGCTGCGGTTGTCTGAACAGCATTCCTGGCTGGATAAGTGGAGGCCCTGCCGGGTTCA
>CAXNGA010000283.1:0-3538 GCA_964201375.1 Kaistiaceae bacterium | reverse complement strand
GCCCGGCCCGAGCGCCGAGAGCTTGCGCTTGTGCGTGATCTCGGAGAGCGGGTTGGTCTGGTCCATGAACTGCGACAGCTGCGAGGAGCCGAAGAACTCGCGCACCGCGGCGGCAGCAGGCTTCGCGTTGATGAGATCCTGCGGCATCACGTTGCCGATCTCGACCGAGCTCATGCGCTCCTTGATCGCGCGCTCCATGCGCAGGAGGCCGATCCGGTACTGGTTCTCCATCAACTCGCCGACCGAGCGGACGCGGCGGTTGCCGAGATTGTCGATATCGTCGATCTGGCCCTTGCCGTCACGGAGTTCCACGAGCGTCTGGACCACCGCGAGGATGTCCTCCCTGCGGAGCACGCGAAGCGTGTCGGGCGCGTTGAGGTCGAGGCGCATGTTCATCTTCACGCGGCCCACCGCGGAGAGGTCGTAACGCTCGCTGTCGAAGAACAGCGACTTGAACATCGCCTCCGCGGTGTCGATCGTCGGCGGCTCGCCGGGACGCATCACGCGGTAGATGTCGAACAGCGCTTCCTCGCGGGTCTCGTGCTTGTCGACCTTGAGGGTGTTGCGGATGTAGGCGCCGGTGTTGACGTGGTCGATGTCCAGCGTCTCGATCTCGGTGTAGCCGGCCTCGACGAGCGCCGCGAGCAGCTTCGGGGTGATCTCCTCGCCGGCCTCGGCGTAGATTTCGCCCGTCTCGACGTTGACGACGTCCGAGGCAAGGTACTGGCTGATCAGTTCCTCGTCCGTGACCTTGAGGGCCTTGAGGCCCTTCTCGGCAAGCTGCTTGGCAACGCGGGCCGTCAGCTTCTTGCCCGCCTCGATCGCGACCTCGCCGGTGTCGGCGTCGATGAGATCCGTGCTCGCCTTCATGCCGCGCATGCGCTCGGCGTCGAAGGGCAGGCGCCAGCCCTCGTCCGACCGGGTGTAGAGAATCTTGTCGTAGAAGGTGTCGAGGATTTCCTCGCCGTCCAGGCCGAGCGCGAACAGCAGCGACGTCACAGGGATCTTCCGGCGGCGATCGATGCGCGCGTAAATGATGTCCTTGGCGTCGAACTCGATGTCGAGCCAGGAACCGCGATACGGGATGATCCGGGCGGCGAACAGGAGCTTGCCCGACGAGTGGCTCTTGCCCTTGTCGTGGTCGAAGAAGACGCCCGGCGAGCGGTGCATCTGCGAGACGATCACGCGCTCGGTGCCGTTGACGATGAAGGTGCCGTTCATCGTCATGAGCGGCATCTCGCCCATGTAGACTTCCTGCTCCTTGATGTCTTTGACAGACTTGGCGCCGGTGTCTTCGTCGACGTCGAACACGATGAGACGCAGCGTCACCTTCAGCGGCGCGCTGAACGTCATGCCGCGCTGACGGCACTCGTCGACGTCATACTTGGGCAGGTCGAAGTCGTAGCGGACGAACTCCAGCAGCGCGGTGCTGGAGAAATCGGAGATCGGGAAGACCGACTTGAAGACCGCCTGGAGGCCCTCGTCGAGGCGACCGCCCTCGGGCTCCTCGACCATCAGGAACTGGTCGTAGGACGCCTTCTGGACCTCGATGAGATTCGGCATCTCCGCGACTTCCCGAATGGTGCCGAAGAACTTCCGAACATGCTTGCGACCCGTGAACGTCTCGGCCAATGTTCGCTCCTTGATATGCGAGAACGGCTATCCGGAAGGCCGGCGCACCGTGGTGCGGCCCTCGGGAAAGCAGTTGCTCTGTCCTGAAACTCTGGCTTTGGCAGCGTCGGCGATCCGCATCGCGCCCGCAGCCTCGACCCGCGCAGCCCCCTTAACTGGGATGCCGCCATCAAAACTTGAAGTGCGACTGTCGTTCATGCCGAGGCCGCCTCTCGTTTGCCCCTGCCCGCGCCGGCGAGCGCCTGACCCGGGCAGAACCCGGACCAGGCGACCAGCCATTTCGTGACGGCGGCCGCTGGCCACCGTTTCGCCCGATCGGCCGAAGCCTATTTGAGCTCGACCTTGGCGCCGGCTGCTTCCAGCTGGGCCTTGAACTTGTTCGCGTCGTCCTTCGACACGGCTTCCTTGACGGCCTTCGGAGCGCCCTCGACCAGGTCCTTGGCTTCCTTGAGGCCGAGGCCCGTGATCGCACGGACTTCCTTGATGACGTTGATCTTCTGGGCGCCGGCCTCGACGAGAACGACGTTGAACTCCGTCTTCTCCTCGACCGGGGCAGCCGCAGCGGCACCGCCGGCCGCCATCATGGCGACGGGAGCAGCAGCCGAAACGCCCCACTTCTCTTCAAGCATCTTCGAGAGCTCAGCGGCCTCGAGCACAGTGAGGGACGAAAGCTCGTCCACAATCTTCGAAAGGTCAGCCATTTGTTTGTTCCTGTTGGGATTCGAACCGTTGATGGGTAGTGTTCTCTAGGCCGCGGCCTGATCCTTCGTCGCGTATGCGTTGAGCACGCGAGCGACCTGCGCGCCGGGGGCGCTGAGGACCGCTGCAATGCGCGTGGCTGGAGTCTGGATGACGCCCAGAATCTTCGCCCGCAGTTCGTCGAGGGACGGAAGCGTAGCAAGGGCCTTGATGCCGTCGGCGTTGAGGGTGATCTTCCCCATCGCCCCGCCAATGACCACGAGCTTGTCGTTGGTCCTGGCGAACTCGGTCGCGACCTTCGGGGCTGCAACCGGATCGTCGGAATAGGCGACGAGGGTCGGGCCCTTGAACATGTCTGCGATCGGCTCGGCGGCCGTACCCATGAGCGCGCGCTTGGCAAGGCGGTTCTTCACCACCTTGGTCCCCGCACCCACGGCACGCATGCGCTTCCGCAGCGCCGTCATTTCGGCGACGCTGAGACCGGTGTAGCGGGCAACAACCACCACGCCGGCATTAGAAAACACGGTGTTGAGGCCTTCGACGAAGGCGCCCTTTTCCGCTCTTTCCACTGCATTACTCCTGTAGCGACTCGATCTTGCGACCGGACCGCCGGTTGCATGCGTCCCGCACCCGGATGGGCACGGGACCTCTCCAACCTGTCCGCCCGCGCGACCGGAGCGGTCGCCCAAGGCTTGGTTCGAACCCCGCCGTCCGGCTAACCGGAACGATCGTGGCCTCTCCCCGTCTGTGCAGGGCCCGCATAGTGCGGCTTA
Organism: Kaistiaceae bacterium; assembly: GCA_964201375.1. Classification (GTDB taxonomy): domain Bacteria; phylum Pseudomonadota; class Alphaproteobacteria; order Rhizobiales; family Kaistiaceae; genus JADLGL01. Next base: position 434 of record CAXNGA010000283.1, on the reverse strand, counting down.
AGCCGGCGAACCGGCGCCTGCAGTCTCGGACAGGATGACCCGCGGCGGCGAACCGCCCCGGGCCCTTCCGGCCGCCGCCCCTTGCGGAACGGCAGCAAGCTCAGTTCGCGGACGAGCCGCTGCGCAGCACCGTCGACGGATCGACATGGACGCCCGGGCCCATCGTCGACGAGATCGCGATCTTCTGGACGTAGGTGCCCTTTGCCCCGGCCGGCTTCGCCTTCTGCACCGCATCGGCGAACGCGCGGATGTTGGCGAGCAGCGCATCGACCGTGAACGACGCCTTGCCGACGCCGCCCTGGATGATGCCCGCCTTCTCGACGCGGAACTCCACCGAACCGCCCTTGGCGCCGCGAACGGCCTCGGCGACGTCCGGGGTAACGGTGCCGACCTTCGGGTTCGGCATCAGGCCGCGAGGGCCCAGCACCTTGCCG
>CAXNGA010000282.1:0-3539 GCA_964201375.1 Kaistiaceae bacterium | reverse complement strand
CAAGTAGTCGTTGATTTCAACGCTGCTGAATGGGGACGGCCTTGGCCGTCCCTTTTCGTTTCTGCCGTGCGACAGGCTGCGTTTGGCTCTGGTCAACCGGAAGCTGCCACTGACGCCAGGACGAGCGAGGCAGGTCGTCTGCTCTGCCGCTGGTTACACTGGAATCGACTATCACCCGCCCCCCGCGCGCAAGCAGACCGCTGCCCGCGGGCCTGGAGTGCGTCCAAAAGCACAGCGGCCGACCCTCTGCCCGCCTAGGCGGCCGACAGGCCGTTGGCTGTGCGCGCAGGTTCCGTCGGCCCCTCACTGCCCGCCTCGGCGACCCGATTCCGTCCAAGCCTCTTTGCCTGATAGAGAGCGCGGTCGCCGGCCCTGAGCAGTTCATCGGCGGCGATCGAGGCCTGCCCGTAACTCGCCACCCCGATGCTGGCCGAGATGCTTGTCGGTCCCGGACTGCTGATCGGCGTGGGAAGGGCGAAGTCGTGCGATGCCACCGCACAGCGGATTCTCTCGGCAAGGAGGGAGGCCTCGGCGGGACCGGCCCCGGGCGCAACGACGACGAACTCCTCGCCGCCATAGCGGGCGACGAAGTCGGTCGCCCTGACGATACCCCGCAGCAGGGTCGCCAGCTTCACCAGCACGACGTCACCGACCTGATGCGCGAACCGATCGTTCACGCTCTTGAAGTGGTCGAGGTCAACCATCAGGACCGACAGCGACGTACCACGCCATTGAGCCAGGCTGACCTCCTGGGCAAGGCGGCGATCGAGATATCGACGATTGTACAGCGTCGTCAGTGGATCCGTGACGGCCTCGACCTCCAGCGCCGCAACCGCCCGCACGCTCGCCGCCGTCTGCAGCGACAGGCGCGCAATGGTCCAGACGAAGATGCCGCCAAAGAAGAAGATGGCAGGAACGATGACCTTGCCGGTTGCCCCCTGGAACGCAGCCGGGGTCAGAAGATAGGCGGCATAGCCAGCGATGAACGCTGCCTCGAGCGCCATGAGGGCTCGCCAGTGCCTACGGGGGCTTCCCGCGGGCAAGGTCGCAACCAGACGCCCGTTGAGCACGAGGGCACCACCGATCGCCAGCATCCCGGCCACGACCAGCGCCATCACGATGAAATCCGAAATCATCAACACTCTCCGCCACGCTTGAAGGTCTAGGCGTCGGTCGTTGACGGGTCGCTAATCCCCGTTACTCGCCTTTACGCATGAGGCGAGCATCCAGTTCGTCGCACCGGACCTGGCGGGCGCAGATGCTCCCGCTCAGGGAGGCCCCGGTTCGGATGAGCTGCTACGGCCCGCGCAGCGCATCGATCAGTTGCAGTGCCGTGTCGGGGGGAACGATTACGCGGGCGTCGGTCCCTTCGCCACTGGTCGGGACCACGCGGCCGATGAAGCGGAAGCCGTAGACCTTCGCCATGGTCGGGAAGACGGTCGACATCCAGTTTTGCGAGATGAAGGCGCCGATGGTGAGCGGCCGGCCGCTCCGGAAGATGGCGTTGGAGAAGGCCGCGCCGTTGATCCCGGCAATGATCTCGGCATCCTGGAACAGCGCCCTCTGCTGTGGAATGGTGAGCAATGCGGGATCGACGACGAGGAAACCTGCGTTTCGGAACATCCCGTCGAGTTCGTCGGCACTCTCCGCCGTGCGGCCGACGCTCGTCGCCGGCTCCCGCCGCACGTAGATCCGGCGCCGCGGTGCCGTCACGGACGTTTGCGTATCCTGCGGGATGCGGTCGAGCACGGCGGGCGTCCAGTGGCTTGGGAAAGCCGCTGGTCGCAGCAGGAACAATTCGCGGCAGCGGACGGTTTGACCGGGCTCCTGCACGATCAGCTTCCGCTCGGTCAGGAAGCGCGTTCCGGCGAGGCGCTTCCCGTGCTGCTCGAGGAGAACACGCGACACGATCGCCGGTACCGACGGATCGATGCCGAGCGCGGATGCCATCGCGAAGCGCGGAAGGACCTCGTCGAGAAGGTGCCAGTAGTTCCGCTCCCATGTGCCGCGGACAAGGACCGCGCGCTCGACGGACTGCTTCGGACTGCGCCCGATCTGACGCCGGTAGTGCCGCCAGACCGGTTCGTCGCTGTCGGCAGCGAAACTGAGGCTCGCCGGGACGAAGCGATGGTTGCTGAACACCTGCGGGTTGCCGGGCGCGACGCGTAAATCGCCGCGAAAATGCCAGGCCGCCTCCCATCGCGGCACCGCCGCGCGGGCCCGCACGACCGCCGCCATCAGCGGATCGTCGATGAGCGGCGCCTCCGTGTCCAGAGCATCGGGCGCGGGGAGGTCGCGATGATGGATCCGTGACGCCCTCTCGACGCGCGGACTGATCCCGAGCATCCGGCGGGCGACCGCGTCGATCGATGTCGGCTGCGCCAGGCCACGGACGGCCCGGTAGAGCGCCTGGTCCCGGCGCGGGAAACGCAGCTCGTCCTCGTCCGGAGCCGCTTTCATATGAAACCCTTCGTCGATAACGAGAGAGGCGAACCTGTCGGCCGGCTGCCAGTCGCCGTCGCATCACTCTGAGGGGCGGGTGACAATGCCTTCTGTAGCACTCATCGGTGGATCCGGTTTCATCGGATCGCACCTCGCGCGCCACCTGTCGTCGGCCGGTTACGAAGTGGCGGCTTTCGATCTCGGCGACGAGAAGCTGCGGCTTCGCTTCGCCAATGACGACTACCGCTTCGAGCGTCTCGACATCAGGACCGACGCCGACATTCTGGACCGCGTCGTCGCCGCAGCCGACGTCGTCGTGAATCTTGCGGCGCACGTCCGGCCCTCGTCGTTTCTGAGGCGGCCGCTCGAGGTGGTCGACCTCAACTACACGTCGAGCCTCGAGGTGGTGAACGCCTGCATCCGGCACCGCCGGTTCCTCGTCCACTTCTCGACGTCCGAGGTCTATGGCAAGGCGAACGGCAGCTCCGAGCCGTTCCGGGAGGACACGACCGACTGCACGTTCGGATCGATCCGGAATCACCGCTGGATCTATGCCACGGCCAAGCAGCTGCTCGACCGCATCATCCATGCCCACGGCCTCGCCGGCGCGCTCGAATACGTCATCGTCCGGCCGTTCAACGTGATCGGCCCCCTGATGGACGACGTCGTCCCGCACTGGACGCGGGAGGACAATCCGCGGGTCCTTGCGAACTTCATGTCGGCCCTAGTCTATGGTCGCCCGCTGCAACTGGTGAACGGCGGCAGAAGCCGCCGGTGCTTCACCTACATCGATGATGCCGTGGCCGCGATCGAGCTCCTGATCCGGCGCCGCCGGGAGACGAGCCACGAGATCTTCAACATCGGCAACCCGGCGAACGAGACCACGATCGCCGACTTCGCCGTGCTCCTCGCCGACATCTACCGCACGCACTGCGATCCGACGGCAGCGATCGAGATCGAGAGCATCCCGGCTGAGGATTTCTACGGTCCGGGGTACGAGGACTGCGACCGCCGGCTTCCCGACGTCACCAAGCTGGCTCGCCTCGGCTGGTCTCCCCGTTTCGACCTGCGCGAGACGCTGAAGAGGTCCGCAATCT
>CAXNGA010000281.1:0-3551 GCA_964201375.1 Kaistiaceae bacterium | reverse complement strand
ATGTCTTCGGCCGCAAGCGTTACGTGACGGGCGACGATAGCCGCAACAACTGGCTCCTCGCCTTCTTCACGATGGGCGAGGGCTGGCACAACAACCATCACGCCTTCCAGTCGAGCGTCCGCCAGGGTTTTCGCTGGTACGAGTGGGACCCGACATACTACATCCTCCGCGCGCTCTCGTGGACCGGCGTCATCTGGGACCTCAAGGAGCCGCCGGAAGTCGTTCTCCGCAACGAGCAGAAGCTGGGCGCGCGTACTATCGACCGCGCCGCAGCCGACGTGGTGGCGACGTTCGACCTCGAGACCATCGTCCGCGGCCTCCGCAACGCCATCGACCACGCTCCGACGCTGACCGAGTTCAAGCAGATCGCGGCCGCCGCGAGGGAGCGGGCAAGCGAGATCGTGCAGACGATCCACCTGCCGCACCTTCCGAGCCGCGCGGAGATTCACGCGCGGGCAGTCGCAATGCTGGCCCGCACGCGCTCCATCGACGATATCGTCGACCGGGCACACCGGCTCCTGATCGAGCGCGTTTCGGACCGCGTAGCGGCCTGAGCGTTCCGGCGATGACCACGTCCGTCACTGGCCGGCTGAAACCCGCATGACTGAACTCGTCGTCGATCTGGCGGACCTTCCACCCGGCACGATGAAGACCATCGACCTCGGTGGCGTCGAGGTCGTGGTTGCCAATGTCGGTGGCGAGTGCTTCGCGTTCGGGGGCATCTGCCCGCACCAGGGCGGCTCGCTGGGCGACGGCGCGCTCGAGGGCGCGACGGTGACCTGCCCCTGGCATGGAGCCCGCTTCGACGTCCGGACGGGCGCCGTCCTGGATGGCTACAGCAACGTGCCACTGCCGGTGTTCGATGTCAGCATCGACGGCAACAGCGTGCGCATCCGCAAGCCTTGAAACGGCCACCGCGCCAGCTGCCGGAATCAAAGTACGTCCGTCAGCGCGGCTTTCGCTTCCCGACACGCCCGGGACCCTGCTTCATCATCCGGTTCATCGCCCAGGCGGCGATCACGATCACCACCAGAGGCAGGGCGAAGGTAACGCCGATGCCCAGACCCAGATCGAGCTGGTTGTAGTCCATGATGATGTAGCGAAGGACGTCGAGCGCGTAGCTGACCGGGTTTGCGAACACCAGTACCTGGATCCATACCGGAAGCTGGATGAACCAGGCACCACCGATTGCGTTCACGCCCTCGCGTCGCAGTGCCTCGCGGGTAGCATCGGATATCTGGGTGAAGCCGGCGCCGCCGATCGCGCCGCGCAGCGGGAAGATCGAGCCCGACAGGAAGTAGAGCGGCTGGATGATTCCGTTCGAGATTGCGCCAAAACCCTCGAACGTCTTCAGCCGGGACGCGATGATCACCCCGATGCCCGTCATCAGGATCCCGAGGAAGAACATCACCACCCAGGCCATCAGCACCGTGACAGCCGTGGTGACGGAGAACAGTTCGGGAAACACACGCTCCAGGCTGAATATCCCGCTGTTTGCGTTGGCGAACGACGAGGTGTCGTAAGCGCCCTTCGTCGCCAGCCAGTACAGGATGCCAGCTGCGGCCATGAAGAGGAACGCAAGATAGAGGGTGCGGCCGAGCGAGAGTGACCAGTTGTCACGAAGCCAGGCTGATGGCCGGCCGCTGCGGACCATCTCGCCGATACCCTCCCGGTTCCAGAAGGCGATGGCAAGAATCCCAACTATGCCTATCGCGATGGAGATCGCGGGCATGCTGGCGGGCGGCGTCCAGCGGTCGAAGATGCCGAAGAGGGACGCTGCCATCGCGAAGAGGAGCGGAATCGTGCCCTGGAAGACCGAGATCGTGGCACCGCCGAAGAGCTTGCCGAGCGTAACCGACAGGATGGGCGCAGGCGACACCATCACCTCGCGCAGCAGCCCGACCTGTCGATCGTAGACCAGCGAGATCGCGCACTGCAGCGACGCGAAGAGGACGTTGAGGACCACGACGCCCGGAAGGACATACACCGAGTAGGAGTAGCCTTCGACTTCGCGCAGCGCAGCGCCGAGGCCATAACCCAGGATCAGCAGCCACAGGATCGTCCGCGACACCCCACCGAAGATCTGCGACCGATCGCGCCGGTAGCGCTGCATCTCGCGCTTCCACATGATGTAGATGACCGAGGGGACGATCTCGGCACGTGCGAAGAACCCCGCCCGGCGAGGGGCCTGCGCTTCGGCGGTGGCAGTGGTCATCGCGTGTGCTCTCCGCCACGCTGGGCAAAATTCACCATCCGGTCACGCACTGTCGCGACATCGTCGCGGAGGTCGCGGCCGGTTAGCTTGATGAAGACGTCCTCGAGGTCGCCATCGGGACCGATGTGCTCGCGGATCAGGTCGCGTGGCGGCCCGATCGCGATCAGCTTGCCATGATCGACGATTCCGACCCGGTCGCACATTTCAGCTTCGGGAAGGTTGTGCGTCGTCATCATCACCGTCATGCCGCCGTCGCGAAGCGCTTCGATGCGCTCCCAGAGGTTCCGTCGCCCCTGCGGGTCGAGGCCGATCGTCGGCTCGTCCAGGAAGAGGACGCTCGGCTTGTGCATGAGGGCACGGGCGAGTTCGAGCCGGCGCTTCATGCCGCCAGAGAAAGTGCCGACGCGGCGCTTGCCGGTGTCTGTAAGCGATGCCCAGGTCAGCGCTTCCCCGACCGCCTTCTTCCGCTCGGCCTTGGGCACGCCATAGAGAACCGCATGAATCTGGAGATTCTCCGCGGCGGTCAGCCGCTCGTCCAGCGCCGGATCCTGGAACACCATGCCCAGCTTCCAGCGCACCTCCTTCGGCTCCGTGACAACGTCGTGGCCCATCACCCGGGCAGCGCCGCGGGTGGGGATGACGAGCGTGGTGAGCATATGGAGGAGGGTGCTCTTGCCGGCCCCATTGGGGCCGAGCAGCGCGAAGAACTCGCCTCGTTCAACCGTGAACGTGAGGCCGTCCACGGCATCTAGGCCGCCATAGCGACGGCCGATGTCGAGCACTTCAATTGCCGGCATGGCCGGAGAGTCGGTCTTCATGAGCATTGCGGTCCAGCATGAAGCTTTGGGTGCGCAACCTCGCCTCCCTCAGGCAAGTCCGCAATTGCTGCGAAGAGTTGCGCCCCGGTTTCGATCGCGGATAGGTCCGCCTTGGAGTCGAGTTGTCCCGTCTCCGGCGATCGCGATCCAACCGCACGCACCGTAGCCAAGCGGACCCTGCCTGTCATCTGCCTGACCGCTCCATGAACGACCATTCCCCCGTTCGGGTAGCGGCGTCGTTTCAGTAGCAGAAGGGCCGCTGCTGCGGTCTGCAGAAGCGGCCCTTCCAGTCTCTCTGAGGTCGGTGCGGAACTAGCCGCCGAGCAGCGCCTGAGCGTCGCGGAAGGTCTGCACGAGCGCCTCGCAAGCTTCGGCGCCGTACTCGAACTCCTCGTCGTCATCGGCGGCCGGCGCCGCGTCCCCCTCTTCCTCTTCTTCTTCCTCGAGGAGAGCGAAAAGCGGGATGATCGCTTCCGCGCGCTCGAATATCTCGGGATCGAAGAGGTTGACCAGGAACG
>CAXNGA010000280.1:0-3552 GCA_964201375.1 Kaistiaceae bacterium | reverse complement strand
TCTTCGGCAGTGCCCGGCCCTGGCGCGGTCCCTCCAGGGTGCCGGTCGGATCATCGGGGCGGTGCCCTTCCGCGTAGAGGAAGCGGTGGAACTGCCGGAGCGCCGAGAGGCGCCGCGCGGCCGAGCGCGGCGAGAAACCGCGGTCGTCGAGGTCGACGAGATAGCCGCGCACGGCGGCAGCGTCCGCGGCGAGCACGCTCTGGCTACCCTTCCCGAGGAAGGAGACGAAGTCCTCGAGGTCGCGCCGGTAGGCGGCGAGCGTGTTGCCCGCCGCGCCCCGCTCGGCGCTCATCATCTCGAGGAAGGCTTCGACGAGCGCGCCATTGCCGGGCATCAGCGCATTCCCATGGCGGTCATAGCCCGAGCCGTTCCGCCGGGATCGGCACGACGACCTCGTGGCGCGCAGGCTCGACGAAACTGGCGAGCACGAACATCGCAACCCCGGCGAGGACGAGGATGATGACCACGGCGACGAAGAGCCGGATGAGGGTCGGCATGGCGAATCGCGTCCCGGCGGCGCATCATGGTGCATCCGACCGGATCGCCCCACCGCTGGCAAGCGGCCGAAACTTGACGGCGGCGGCCCGGTGCGGCCAATACGCGCCCGTGAGCACGGAGACCATCGAGGACAATCCCTCCCCGGAGCACCTCGTCACCGCCGCCGGCATCGCGCGCCGGCTCGGGGGCCGGCCGATCGTGCTCGTCGGCATGATGGGCGCCGGGAAGAGCTCCATCGGCAAGCGCCTCGCATCGCGCCTCGGCCTTCCCTTCTGCGACGCCGACACGGAGATCGAAAGGGCCGCAAACCAGACGATCCCCGAGATCTTCGAGCAGCACGGCGAAGCGTATTTCCGCGCCGGCGAACGCCGCGTCATACTTCGTCTCGTCGCCGAAGGGTCGCGCGTCATCGCGACCGGAGGCGGCGCGTACATGGACCCGGAGACGCGCGCCGCGATCGCCGCCGCCGGCATTGCGATCTGGCTCAACGCCGACCTCGAAGTCCTTCTCGCCCGCGTCCGTCGCCGCGGCAACCGGCCGCTGCTGAAGAACGGAGACCCCGAGGAGACGCTCCGCCGGCTCATCGCCGAGCGCTACCCCGTCTATGCCGGCGCGCCCATCCACGTTAAGTCGCGCGAGGTCTCGCATGAGACCGTGATCGAAGAAGTGATGGGCGCCCTCGACGCCTGGCTCGACCAGAACCCACCACCGGCCAGGCAGAATGACTGAAGTCCGCCCGATTCCCTTCGAAGGCCGCGAATCCGTCCGGGTCGACCTCGGCGACCGCTCCTACGACATCCTCATCGGCCAGAACCTCCTCGCCGATGCCGGCCGCCTGATCGCGGGCGTGATGCCGAAGGCGCGCACGCTCGTAGTCACGGACAGGAACGTCGCGGTCCACCACCTCGAGCCGTTGCTCGCGAGCCTCCGTGCCGCTGGCATCGTGGCCGAAAGCACCGTCGTCGAGCCCGGCGAGGCTTCCAAGAGCTTCGCGGTGCTGGAGCGCGTGGTCGATGCGATCCTCGGCGCGAGGCTGGAGCGGAACGACGTCGTGCTGGCCCTCGGCGGCGGCGTCATCGGCGACCTGACGGGCTTTGCCGCCGGGATCGCGCGTCGCGGCATGGCCTTCATCCAGATCCCGACGAGCCTCCTTGCCCAGGTCGATTCCTCCGTCGGCGGCAAGACCGGCATCAACACGGCGCGCGGAAAGAACCTCGTCGGTGTATTCCACCAGCCGCGCCTCGTCATGGCCGACACCGCCGTGCTCGACACGCTGTCGGCACGCCATTTCCGCGCCGGCTACGCCGAGGTCGCCAAGTACGGCCTGATCGACGACGCCGCATTCTTTGCCTGGCTGGAAGGGTCGTGGCGTGACGTCTTCGCCGGCGGCGCCGCGCGCCAGCGGGCGATCGCGACGAGCTGCCGCGCCAAGGCGGCCATAGTGCGCCGAGACGAGAAGGAGACCGGCGACCGCGCCCTCCTCAACCTCGGTCACACCTTCGGCCACGCCCTCGAAGCCGCGACCGGGTATTCTGACCGCCTCGTCCACGGCGAGGCGATCGCCATCGGCATGGTGATGGCGACGGACTATTCCGCCCGCGCCGGCCTGTGCGGCCCGGAGGTCGGCGACCGGGTCCGCGGCCACTTCACGGCCGTCGGCCTGCCGACGACGCTTGCCCACATCCCCGGTGACCGCCTGCCGACCGAACTCCTGATGGAGCTGATTGCCCAGGACAAGAAGGTATCGCGCGGGAAACTGACCTTCATCCTCATGCGCGGCATCGGACAGGCGTTCATCGCCCCGGACATCCCGGCCGACGACGTCGCCGCCTTCATCGCCGCGCAGCAGCCGGCCTGATCGTCCCTAGCCCGGCCGCGCCTTGTCGCCCGTGCCGACCTCGCTCGCATTGAGCGCATCGGCGAGCCGGGCCTGCGCCGAACCGGGCCGGAGCGGCTTCTGCTGGCTCTGGTGCGGCGCCCAGCCCGACAGCGACACCAGGTCGAACGTCGCTCTGATGCGGCCGTCGGGATCGGCGAAGCGCTCGGCGTAGATTGCAGCCGTGCGGGCAACGATCGCCCGCGTCAGCGGACGGCCGTCGCGCTCAACGAGGATGTTGGTCGCCCCCATCGCGCGAAGGTCGCGCATCAGCGCCAGCGCGTCGGCATAGCGCACGGTCACCCGGTCGGCGTCCGCGACCGGCAGGCCGAACTGGCCGCGCTGCAGCAGCGCACCGAGTTCACGCACGCCGCCGAACGGCGCCACGCGCGGCGAGGCGCCGGAACGCTCCTCCACCTCCGCCGCCGCGATCGACGCGCGGAGTTCGCCAAGGCTGTCGCCGCCGAGGAGGACCGCGAGGAAGAGCCCGTCGGGCTTCAATGCGCGGCGGATCTGGGCGAGCGCGCCGGGGAGGTCGTTCACCGTCTGGAGGCCGAGTACCGACACCACGAGATCGACGCTCCCGTCGCGGAGCGGGATCGCTTCGCCGTCGGCGATGGCGGAGGAAACGACGCCGCCGGCGAACTGCAGCCGGTCGAGCCGGAACACCTGCCCGATCCCCGCTGGCAGCGGAGCGCCGGGCGGGAAGACGGGCAAAGGGCTGAGCAGATCGACGGCAACCGGAAAACGCCGTGTCACCACCGAGAGCCGGTCGAGGACATCTTCCGCAGCGCGGCGGAAAAGGAAGTCGGCCCCCGCCGTGCCGATCCGCGCCGCGCGGAGGCGGCGAAGGTCGAGCAGGCGGAGGTCGAACAATGCGGGCATCGCGGCTTCAGCTTCTTTCGCGGTCTGTACGGAACCCGACGCTGGGACGGGAGTTTCCTTCCCGGCAACCTAACCGGGGGAACTACCCATGAGCCGCGGCGTCATCATCACGCTTCTCGTTCTCGTCGCACTTCTGATCATCGTCGTCATCACCGTGAACATCGTCCGGTGCGAAACCTACAGCGGACCCTTCGGCTTCCTCCGCTTCACCGCCTGCACCGAACAGCCGCTTCTCGCACCCTGAGCTCTCGCGCTTCGGCGAAACGACCGTGCCACCCCGCGCATGTTTGGCT
>CAXNGA010000279.1:0-3576 GCA_964201375.1 Kaistiaceae bacterium | reverse complement strand
GAGAATGATCTCGAAGGGCTGCAGCGGGTCGAAGCCGGATTCGGGCGGGATCGAGAACGCGCTCGTCTCGAACAGGGTCGGGCCGCCGTCCTGCCGGGTGACCGGCCCCATCCGCTCGTGCTGGTCCGCGTGGAACGTCAGCTCGAGTTCGCCCTGCACGAGCTTGAAGCGGTCGAACAGATTGCCGGCGGCGTCCTGAAGGTAGGCCAGCCCGCGAAAATTGTACCGACCCCGCGAGAGCAGCGCCAACGTGATCGTTCCGGGCGGCTTCGGACTCACATGGCGGGAAAAAAGGTCGGAGCCGAGCACGTTCCGCCCTACGAGGGCCGGTGTCGCCAGGGCAACGAACAGCTCGCTGTAGAGCGTCTCCGGGGCAATCGCGGCGTCGAGCGGCACCTCCATCCCGACCGGGGTGACGCCCATTTCGGCGAAGAGCGCGCCGACTTCGCCATAGGAGACCGCGCGATGGGTGATCGCACCGCTCGCCAGGAGGTCGTCCCAGGTCAGCCAGCGAAACCCGTCCAGATCGAGGGTCGGCTCGGTCACGATGGGGCGCGGGTCCATCGCGTTCATGACGACCCGGGCGCCATCGAGGATGCCCGCGCGGATCGCGCGAGCCGAAATCGTCGTGCCTGAGACGAAATCGGCCGGCAGCGGCAGGGCGTCCGTTCCGCGGACCGGGTAGCCGACGTGACCGCCGAGGAACTCGGCGAGTTGGGCGACCCGGGCGGGAAAGCCGGTCAGGTAGGGGTCGAAGAACGATATGACCCGCATGCCCGTGAGCCGGCCGGTGAGGTCGATCCCGACGATGGCGTCGAACGGGCGGGGCGAATAGGACGGCGCCCTGACGACGTCGAATGTCGAGAAGACGAAACCGATCGTCTCGTCGCCCGCATAGGCTCGCGCCAGGGGTGGACTGCCGTCGACCTCCTCGATCCGGTCGGCCTCGGGAAAGACGTGGCGGAGAACGTCCGCCGTCACGCGCACGACGAGAGGAGGCCGATCCTGCGCCGCGGACGCGCCCGGCCAGATGCTGGCGAAAGCCGCCAGCAGGACCAGCAGCGGGAGAATCCGGCGGCGTAGTTCGCAGGCGCTCAGCGCTCGCGCCGGATCTGGGCGAAGGCCTGGGGCGGCAGCAGCCCCGCCTGCAGGTCCTTTGGCACGGCGAACCAGGCAGACCGCAGCGTCTCGCGCGCGGTACGCCATTTCGCGATCAGCGCCGTGAGGTCCTCGGGCGACACCCAGTCACGGGCATCGACGATCACCTCGGTCGCGCCGCCCTGCGGGTCCCCCGAGCCGGGAAGGTGGGAAAAGGCAAAGCTGTTGGGGTCCTTGCTGATCGCCGCGAAGACGACCCGCATCATTTCGTTGGTGTCGGCCACTTCTGCCTGGATCTTCTCGAACGAGTTCCTGGCGATCAGGTAGGCTTCTGCTTCTCCAGCCATGGTCAGTTTCTCCTGCGGGTGAACGCTATTGGATGTTGGGGACGGGGGCGGCGAGGGCTCGGTCGAGGTCAGCGTCGCCCGGAGGGCGGCTCGTTGCCTGCGACGACAGGCAGATTCATCTGGATTTCAGCGCTGCGGCTCTGTCGGCCGCGGGGGACGGTCGCGCTGTCGAGCAGTCGTCACGGCGTCGCCCCGATGGGGAAGCGCTGCCGCCAGGCGATGATGTCCACCACGGAAACGACGCACAGCCCATGGCTTGCGGCGAAATCGGTGATGGTATCCCCTTTCATGACGCTCCCGTCGTCGTTGACGAGTTCGCAGATTACGCCGACCGGGTGCAGTCCGCTCAGTTCGCACAGATCGACCGATGCCTCGGTGTGGCCTGGGCGCGTCAGGACCCCTCCCTCGCGGGCGATCAGCGGAAAGATGTGCCCGGGCCGCACGAAGTCCGTTGCGGCGGCATCCTCCTGCGCAAGCGCGAGGATCGTCCTGCACCGGTCCTCGGCCGAAATCCCGGTCGACACACCCTGCCGGAGATCGACCGACACGGTGAAGGCGGTGGCGAAGGGGGCCTCATTGTCCTGCACCATCGGCGGCAGGCGGAGCCGCGCCGCCAGTTTCGACGGCAGCGGCGTGCACACGATGCCGCTCGTGTAGCGCACGATGAGAGCGAGCTTCTCAGGCGTCGCGTGCACCGCTGCCAGAACCAGATCCCCTTCGTTCTCACGCTCGATGTCGTCCACGACCACGACGATGTCGCCGCGTTTGAACGACACGATCGCTGTTCTGACACGATCGAGCGCAGGAGAGACGGTCGGTTCGGCTAGCATCTGATTTGGGTGATCCACGCGATGATTGGAATTTGCATGAGCCGTCTGTCAGACGACGCCTGAGACATCGGGCGAATACGGTTTCGTTGTAGGAGAAGTCGCGATGAATGACGCTGAAACTGCACCGGCATGATCAACAGCTCGACCGTACACGTAAAAATGACGCCCAAGCGTCCAAGCAGCAGTAACATTTGATATGCTGGCTGAGGGAAGTGGAGTATGAATTGATCTGCAGCACAGGACCCAGTACAGTCAAGTTGCGCGATATATGAATTTGCGGGACGCCTTGTCAAAACCGCTGGGACCGGAGTAGCGTAGCTTCAGTGCTTCCGGAGCCGGTGCCAAGACTCGCGGCGCCAGGAAGTACGCAGGTGGTACCTCGCCAGTGAGATGAGGGGGCGGGGGATCATTCCCGATTGGAAACCAGAAGGAGGCGCTGGCCGCGGCTGGCGTCGAAGGGAGGGGTTCATGTCCCGTAAGGGTAGCGGTACTGACAGCGAGAGCGCTTCGACGCTCAACAGGCGAGACTTCTTCAAGACGAGCGCCGTCGGCGCGGTGGGTGTTGGCGCGGCGGTGATGTCGGGGCCGGCCCTTGCGCAGGGCGCTGGAGCCGCGACCGCCGTTGACGACATCGTCTGGGACTACGAGGTCGATGTCCTCGTCCTCGGTGGCGGGTGCATGGGCCTGCCGACGGCCATTCGCGCGCGGGACCTTGGCGCCTCGGTGCTCGTGATCGACCAGAATTTCGATCTCGGCGGCAGGATGGCGCACAGCGGCGGCCAGATTTCGTTTGGTGGCGGCGATCCGCTCCAGCTGCGCGATCTGCGGGGCGATCCTGATCCGGAAGGCTTCATCACCGTCCAGACTGCGCATACCCCCGAGGAGCTGACCGAGGATACCGATCACCTCTTCCGCGACATGACCGACTGGTCGATCGTCGACGGCGCCGCGCAGGCTCCCTACCGCTATAACGAGCGCGAACTACACCGCGCCTGGGCTGACAATTGCTACGCGACGCGCGAATTCCTGCTGGCGAACTACGTTCGCATGGGCCGCATTGCCGGCACGCATGGCACAGGTGGCATGACACGCGCCCGTCGCGCCGTGTCCTTCCTGATGCTCGGTGAAACCACGGATGTCAAGGCGGGCACGATCACCCGCCGCGACTCGGGCAGAGACGAGAACGGCGAACTCGCCGAGCATGTGAGCCAGTTCGCGCCGGCACGCATGGGTGGCGCCGACAACGTCGTCGGTCCGGGCGCAGTCGGTGCCGGATCGGCCCTTGCCCGCTGCCTCGAGTT
>CAXNGA010000278.1:0-3592 GCA_964201375.1 Kaistiaceae bacterium | reverse complement strand
TCGCCGCTGCTCATTCTCCTGGTTGCTGCAATTGCGACCATAGGCGTCGAGTTCGCCACCGTCTTCAACAACGCCATGATGCCGGATCTCGTCCCGGCCCATCGCATCGGCCGGCTGTCCGGGGCCGGCTGGGCGCTCGGCTATTTTGGCGGGCTCGTGGCGACCGTGATCGCGCTCGGCTTCCTGGTGGCCGATCCTGCCACCGGCAGCACGCTGTTCGGCCTGGCGCCGGTGTTCGGCCTCGATGCCGTAGAGCATGGCGGCGACCGCGCGGCGGGGCCGTTCTCGGCGCTGTGGTACATCGTCTTCGTCCTGCCGCTGTTCCTGTTCACCCCGGACGTGCCGAGGCGGCTGGCTGCCAGGGCCGCGGTCTCGGCCGGTCTCCGCCAGCTCGGGGAGACGCTCCGGAGCCTTCGCCACAACGCTCCCGTCACGCGTTACCTGGTGGCGCACATGGTCTACGCCGACGGTCTGGCCGCCCTCTTCGCGTTCGGCGGCATCTACGGCGTCGGCCTCTTCGGCTGGTCTGGCTTCGAACTCGGCGTCTTCGGCATCATCCTCACAATCACCGGCGGCCTCGGCGCCTACTTCGGCGGTCGGCTCGACGACCGGTTCGGGCCGAAGCGCGTCATCCTCTGGTCCCTCATCGTCCTCTTCATCGGCAGCGCCGGCGTCCTTTCCATCGACGAAAACCACGTCGCGCTGTTCATTCCCGTCGAGCCGGCAGCGCCCGACGATGCCGCCTTCGCCAGCACCGGCGAGCGCTTCTATCTCCTCGTCGGCGCCATCGTGGGGGCCGCGGCGGGTCCGCTCCAGTCGGCGAGCCGGTCGATGATGGTGCGGCTGTCGCCGCCGGACCGCATCACCCAGCTCTTCGGCCTCCACGCGCTGTCGGGGAAGGTGACGAGCTTCTTTGCCACGCTGGGCGTTTCGGCCCTGACGGCGCTCGCGTCGAGCCAGCGCATCGGCCTGTCGCTCGTCCTCGTCTTCTTCGCCGTCGGCGGCATCATCCTTCTGGGCGTTCGCGACCAGAAGCCGGAGTGACCTCACACGCCGCCGGCGAAGAAGGCGGCGACCAGGAGCGTTACCGCGATCGGGGTCGTCCGCGCCCGGAGGCCGCCATACCAGGCGGGGAGGCGGATGCCGTCGGCCGACCACACGTCCCACAGGCCCTGCGCCGCATGCGCCACGCCCATCACCACGAGCGCGGGCGCGGCCGGAAGGAGCAGCGCCGCCCAGCCGGCAAGCGGCGGGATGGCGGTGAGCACGATCTGGCGCGGCGAAGCGGAGAGCCCGCGGCCGAAGCGGGCGCCGGCAAGGAAGGCGAGGGCGATGGCGCCGAGCCAGAGGAGCGCCGCTGTGGCGCGATCCTCGTCGAACGCGCCGATGCCACCGGCGACCACGACCGCGGCGAGCGCCGCCATGGGCAGAAGAAGGGCATGGAGGGCGATCGCGGCCGACGGCGGCGCGTCCCCGCGCAGCGCCCGGATCCAGCCGCTCGAACGGATGCGCCGTTCTGCCATGCCCCCTCCGCCGCTAGTCGCGCCGGAAGATGATTCCGCCGAGCCAGCCGATCGACGCCGCCATCAGGACCACGGCGAGCGCATAGAGCCAAGCGTTCTGGTGCGCGGCATCGAACACGAACTGCTCGATGCCGGTCTTCGAGATCGAAAGGCCGGCGCTCGCTTCGGCCTGCAGAGCCCCCTCGCGGAACAGGAGCGCCCGCACCGTGTAGGTACCGTCGGGGACGTCGGAGGGCAACGTGAAGGTCGTGCGAAAGAGGTTGTCGCCGATCCGCTCGACCCCACCGCCGTCCTCGAAATAGTGCCCGGCCTCGCGGCGGAGGCGGATGACGGCCTGCCGGAATCCGGTCGCCGCCGTCCCTGCCGCCATCGTCGGGCCGAGCGCGAGATTGTCGACGCCGAGCCCCAGCGCTCCGAGCGCCTCGCGGGCCGCGACGTCGGGGAGCGGCGCGGTGGAATGGGCCGCGTAGAACTCCGGCACGTTCGTGAACCTTGCCTCGGCGCGGTTGATCCACAGCCCGGCCACGGCGTCCTTGCGGCGGACGATGGCCTCCGTGCGCGGCCCTTCGAGCGTGATGGCGATGTCGTACCCGGCGCCCGTGCCGTCCTCGATGGCCCCGAAGACGGTGATCGTCGTGCCGGTGAAGGTCGCCGCGATCCGGACTTCCTCCGCCGAGAGCGCCACGACGAGCGTCTCGGCTGCGGCTGATGTTGCCGCCAGCGCCATTGCAACGGCCGCCGCCGCCCGCCTCACGCGGAAATCTCCTCGATCGAGTACCGCTCCTGCGGCGGAGTGACGAGGTCGACGAGGAACCGGGTCGCCACGGCGAGGACCAGGACGGCGAGGAGGAGGCGCAGCGTCTCGCCACGGAGATGGACCGCCCAGCGCACACCGAACTGTGCGCCGATCACGCTGCCGACCATCAGGATGAGGGCGAGGATCGCATCGACCGAATTGCTGGTGACGGCGTGGAGGATGGTCGTTGCCGTCATCGTGCCGAGAATCTGAACGAGCGACGTACCGATCACCATGCTGGTGGGCACCCGGAACAGGTAGATCAGCGCCGGCACGACGATGAAGCCGCCGCCGACGCCGAGGAGGGCGCCGAGGACGCCGACGCCGAAGCCGAGGGCGATCACCGGGATGACGCTGATGTGGAGGTGAGAGCGGCGGAACCGCGTCTGCCACGGCAGGCGGCGGAGGAGGGTCCTGTCGCGGACCTTGCGGAGCGGGGTCGGCTGGCCGCGGCGGGTCCGCAGGATGGTGCGGACCGATTCCACCAGCATGAGCCCGCCGACGATACCGAGGAAGCCGACATAGGCAATCGAGATGAAAAGGTCGAGCTGGCCGCTGGCCTGGAGCAGATTGAAGAGAGCGACGCCGGCCGCAGAACCCACCACGCCGCCGGCGATGAGGACGCCGGCGAGCTTCAGGTCCACCTGCTTCCGCCGCGCGTAGGTCATGGCGGCCGAGGATGACGAGGCGACGACCTGTGCCGCCCCCGTGCCGACCGCGACTGCCGTTGGAATGCCGGTGAAGATGAGGAGCGGCGTCAGCAGGAAGCCGCCGCCGACGCCGAGGAGACCGGACACGAAACCGATCGCCGCCCCGATCCCGATCATCAGGAGGACGTTCACGGAGAGCTCGGCGATGGGCAGGTAAAGCTGCAAGTGCGTATCGGCGCTCTTTGGGCAGGCGCCGTTGTGACAGCGCCCGACCGTGGTCGGAAGCCCCGCCGGGGACGAGTCTGCCCCGACGGTCCCGCAGCGCCGTTCGGCTAGGCGCGGACGCCGAGCGCCGACAGCACCATCGGGTCGATCTCGCCGGTAGCAGCGGCGCCGATCGTTGTCTGGAACGCGCGGATTGCGTCGCGGGTCCGCGGACCCAGCGCCCCGTCCGCCGGGCCGGCGTCGAAGCCGCGGGAGTTGAGGGCCGCCTGGATGGTGCGGACGAGCGTCTGCGTGTCGAGAGTGCCGGCCGAGTCCCAGCCGCCCTGTGGCACCGGAACCGTGTTCGCGGCGGCATCGGGCGGCGTCATGGTCCAGGCCGAAGCCGCGGCGCGGGCAGC
>CAXNGA010000277.1:0-3615 GCA_964201375.1 Kaistiaceae bacterium | reverse complement strand
TGAGCGGCAAGTGGTTCAACGCGGTGCAGTACGGCGTCCGGAAGCAGGATGGCGAGATCGACCTGGATGAGGTCGAGACCATCGCCAGGGAGCATAAGCCGCGGGTGATGATCGCGGGCGGCTCGGCCTATTCGCGGATCATCGATTTCGCAGCGTTCCGGGCGATCGCCGACTCCGTCGGCGCGCTGTTCATGGTGGACATGGCCCATTTCGCCGGCCTCGTGGCCGCGGGCATCTACCCGAATCCGCTGCCCCATGCCCACGTGGTCACCACCACCACGCACAAGACGCTGCGCGGCCCGCGCGGCGGCATGGTGCTGACCAACGACGAGGACATTGCCAGGAAGATCAACTCGGCCGTTTTCCCCGGTCTCCAGGGCGGCCCGCTGATGCACGTCATTGCCGGCAAGGCGGTGGCGTTCGGCGAGGCGCTCCGGCCCGAGTTCAAGACCTACGCGAACAATGTGGTCGCGAACGCCAGGGCGCTTGCCGACGCGATGTACAGCGCCGGCCTCGAGGTCGTCTCCGGCGGCACCGACACGCACCTACTCCTCGTCGATCTCCGGCCGAAGGGCGTGACTGGCAAGGCGGCAGAGATCGCGCTCGGACGGGCCAACATCACCTGCAACAAGAACGGCGTGCCGTTCGATCCGGAGAAGCCTGCGATCACCTCGGGCATCCGCCTCGGCAGCCCAGCCGGCACGACGCGCGGTTTCGGCGTGAAGGAGTTCACCGAGATTGGCGACATGATCCGGGAAACCCTCGACGGGCTCGTCGCCAACGGCGATGCTGGCAACGCTGCCGTCGAGTCGTCGGTCCGGGCGCGGGTGAAGTCGCTCACGAGCCGGTTCCCGATCTACGGCGTTGCCTGATCCCGTAACGGCTGCGGAGGCCGTGGATGCGGTGCCCTTATTGCGGCAGCGACGACACGCAGGTGAAAGACTCGCGCCCGTCGGGGGACAACACCTCCATCCGGCGGCGGCGGGTCTGCGCCGTCTGCGGCGGCCGGTTCACCACCTTCGAGCGCATTCAGCTCCGTGAACTGACGGTGCTGAAAAAGAGCGGAAGGCGCGTTCCGTTCGACCGCGACAAGCTCGTGCGGTCGGTGCAGGTAGCGCTCCGGAAGCGCCAGGTCGAGCCTGACCGGGTCGAGCGCATGCTCAATGGCGTCGTCCGCCAGCTCGAAAACGGCGACGGCGAGGTCACCTCGGACCAGATCGGCCTCCTCGTCATGGAGGGGCTGAAACGCCTCGACGACGTCGCCTATGTCCGCTTCGCCTCGGTCTATCGCGACTTCCGCGAGGCCAAGGACTTCGAATCGGTCCTCGACGAACTGTCGAAGGAGCCGACGCTGGACCTCCAGCGTCCCTCCGTGCCGTCGTCGGAGGACTGAGCTGGCCGGCCCGGCCCCCGATCCCGAATTCGACCGGCGCATGATGGCGGCGGCGCTCCGGCTCGGCCGGCGCAATCTCGGCCGCACCTGGCCGAACCCTGCCGTCGGCGCGATCCTGGTGCAGATGGAAGGCGCCGGCCCGCGCATCGTCGGGAGAGGGTGGACCGCCATCGGCGGCCGACCGCATGCCGAGGTCGAGGCCCTGGCCGAAGCAGGCGCCGAGGCGCGCGGTGCCACCGCCTACGTCACGCTCGAACCCTGCTCGCATCACGGCAAGACACCGCCCTGCGCCGACGCCCTCGTGGCGGTCGGCATCGCGCGCGTCGTCGTTGCCATGACCGACCCCGATCCGCGGGTGGCCGGTCGCGGCATTGCCCGTCTCGAGGAGGCCGGCATCCAGGTGACCGCCGGCGTTCTCGAGGCCGAGGCGCGCGTTGCGCATGGCGGGCACATCAGCCGCGTTACCCGCGGCCGGCCGTGGGCGACGCTGAAGCTCGCCGTGTCGGCCGACGGCATGATCGGCCGCCGTGAAGGCGAGCGCATGCTCATCAGCGGGAAGGCGACCTTCGAGCGCGTCCAGGGCATCCGCGCCGAGAACGATGCGATTCTCGTCGGCATCGGCACCGTCGATGTGGACGACCCGCGCCTCACCTTCAGGCAGGCGGGAGCAACCCCGGCCGAGCCGGTTCGCGTCATCGTCGACTCCACGGCCCGCATCCGGCTCACCAGCAACCTCGTCCGGTCCGCCCGCGACGTGCCGCTCTGGATAGTGACCGGGGAGGGGGCGGACGCCGCCCTGGTCCAGACGCTCGAGGAGGCGGGTGCCCGCGTCCTCCGCGTCCGGTCCGGCTCCGGCGGCCTCGACATCGTCGCGGTGTTCCAGGCGCTCGGCACTGCCGGGCTGACGCGCGTTCTGGTCGAGGGCGGCTCCCGAATCGCTTCGTCCCTCGTCACAGCCGATCTTGCCGACGAAGTTCTTCTCTTCCGCGCCTCGGTGGTCGTCGGTCCCGGCGGCGTGCGCGCCCTCGATGGCAATGCCCTCTCCGCCATCGAACGCAGCCCGCGCTATCGCCAGATCGACGAAGCGCAGGTCGGCGAAGACCAGATGCGGCGCTACCTCAGAACCCCCGTTTGAGCCACATGTTCACCGGCATCGTCACAGCAATCGGCACTGTCGTGTCGGTCGAGAAGCACCCCGAACTGACGCGGTTCGTCATCGAAAGCCCCGAGGTCGACCGGCCGCCGGCCATAGGTGCGTCGATCGCCTGCTCCGGTGTCTGCCTCACCGTGGTCGAGGCCACCACCTCCGACCGGCTCCGCTTCCTCGTCGAGGCGGGCCCGGAAACGCTGTCGCTCACCACGGCGGCGAACTGGGCGGTCGGGACCAGACTCAACCTCGAGCGCGCTCTCCGCATGGGCGACGAACTCGGCGGCCACCTCGTCAGCGGGCACGTCGATGGCCTCGCCGGGATCGTCGAGCGCATCGAGCACCCGGAGACGGTCGAGTTCCGCTTCCGGGCACCGCCGGCCCTGTCGCGCTTCGTCGCCCAAAAAGGCTCCGTTTGCCTCGACGGCACGTCGCTCACCGTCAACGGCGTGGAAGGTGATATCTTCGACTGCCATCTCATCCCGCACACGCTTGCAGTCACGACATGGCAGGCGCGGCAAAAGGGCGACCTCGTGAACCTCGAAGTCGACCTCATCGCGCGCTACACCGAGCGGCTCTTCGCGGCACGCTGAAGCCCGACGCGCCGCTGACGTCCGGACAGAGTAGAGTAATCCCCATGGTCGCAGTCGCGCCGTCATCCAACCTCGTCGTGCCGAAGCGCCGCAATCCGCGGGTGCTGGTGATCGACGCGCGCTTCTACGAGGGCATCGCCGATGCGCTCTACGCCGGCGCCGCGGCGGTCCTCGAAGCGGCTGGCGCGGTCGTCGAGCGCGTTTCAGTGCCGGGCGTGCTCGAAATCCCCACGGCCCTCGCGATGGCGTCGGAGATCGACGAACCGCATGACGGGTATGTCCTTCTCGGCTGCGTCATCCGTGGCGAGACGACGCACTACGACATCGTCGCCGGCGAATCCGCGCGCGTGGTGGCCGACCTTTCGGCCCAGCGCCTCCTCGCCGTCGGCAACGGCATCCTCACCGTCGAGAACGAAGGGCAGGCCTGGGCCCGGGCCCGCGCGACGGAGCAGGACAAGGGTGGCGGCGCGGCCAGGGCGGCG
>CAXNGA010000276.1:0-3620 GCA_964201375.1 Kaistiaceae bacterium | reverse complement strand
GACGCCGCGCCCGGCGATGCCGGAAGGCCGATCGCCAGGAGGTCGCGCTTCGCATCGGGAGCAATGGTCGGATGGAGGAGTTCGTCGAGCGAGGCGGGGTCGATCCGGAGCAGCGCGTCGTCGCGCGTGATCAGCCCTTCGAGCGCCATCTCGACCGCGATGCGGACGCCCGCCCCCGCGGAGCGCCGGCCGGGCGTGGTCTGGAGCAGGTGGAGCTTGCCCGCCTCGACGGTGAACTCGATTTCCTGCATGTCGCCGAGCCGCCGCTCGAGAAGCGAGGTGGCAGTGATCAGCTCGGAGAAGACATCCGGCAGCCGGCGCGCAAGCGAGTCACGCTTGCCGATGGCGTCCAGGATCGGCACGCGCTCGGCCGCCCGAGCCGTGATGTCGTCGCCCTGCGCGTCGAACAGAAACTCGCCCGAGAGTGCTTTGCGGTCGGATTGCGGGTCGCGGGTGAGCGCGAAACCCGTGCCGGAGGAGGGGCCGGTATTGCCGAACACCATTGCCTGGACGGTGACGGCGATGCCCCAGTCGTCCGGAATGCCGCGGAGCGACCGGTGCGCCTTCGCCGCCGTCCCGTTCCATGAGGCGAGGACGGCGCGGATCGCCGCGCGAAGCTGGGTCGCCGGGTCGGCGGGAAAGGGCGTCCCGGTCTCCTCTGCGACGATGCCGAGAAGGGCGCTGCACACCGAACCGAGCTCCGCCGGCCTTCCCCCCGCCTCCGCGACGCGATCATCGAGGGCGGCGCCGTCGAGGCCGAGCACGCGGTCGGAGAAGGACTGGATGAAGCGCCTGAACGTGTCGAAGGCAAAGCGCTGGTCGGTGCGGGCAAGCCCGGCCGCGACCTCCTCACTGATCCCGACATTGAGGATGGTGTCGAGGAGCCCCGGCATCGACACGCGCGATCCGCCGCGGACGGCGAGGAGGAGCGGCCGCACCGGGTCGCCGAGCCGCCGGCCAGTCGCCGCCTCGAGGCCCGCGATGGCATCCGCGAGGACGGCGTCGAGCCCTTCGGGGTCGCCGTTGCCGTCGCGCGGGCCGCGGCCGAACTCCGTGGTGAGGATGAAGCCCGGCGGCACCGGCAGGCCGAGCGCCGCCATCGCCGCCAGGCCCGCGCCCTTGGCGCCGAGGCGGTCGGCGGTAGCCGGTCCCTCATCGCCGCCAAAGCCGAACCGGTGGACGAGGTCGCGCGCCGGGGCCGGCCGCCGTACCAAGGGGCGCCGCTTCTGCACCGTCAGGTCCGCGAGCCGAGGCGGACGCCGGCGCCGGGCCGCTCCAGCAGCACGTTCCGCCGGAAGCGGAACCGTGCCGCGGGCCGACCGCCGGTGGTCTGGCTGGTCGTGCCGGTTGGCTCGACGAGCCCGCCGGCATCGACCACGCGCCGGAAATTCTGCTTGTGCACGTGCCGCCCCGCGATGGCTTCGACCGTCTGCTGCAGCTCGGTCAGCGTAAACTCCGGCGGGAGAAGTTCGAAGACCACCGGCCGGTATTTCAGCTTGGAACGAAGGCGCGAGATCGCGGTGGCAAGGATGCGGCGATGGTCGTGGCGCATCGGCACCCCGAGCACCGGAAGCTCCCGTTTCGCCGCCACGCGCCCGTCGCGCTGCGCCTCGACCACGAGCCCCGCTTCGTAGAGGAGTTCGTAGCGGTCCAGCACACGCTCCTCGTCCCACGGCCCGTCGCCGGTGCCGAAGGCAAGGCGGAGGCGTTCGCGCCGGCCCAGGGCGCGACCGGGCGGCGCCGCCAGCGGATCGGCCGTGCTCCACGACTGGAGCGCGGGGAGGATGATGTCTTCCAGAAGCGGCGGACGATCCTGGCGAAAGTCCTCCCACGGGAAGAAATCGTACCACGGCCGCCAGCGCCCGCCCGCCGCCAACGGCGCATCGCCGTCACTTTCGATCCGTGTCAGTGCGAGGTATCCCACCGAGACGACGTGGTCGGCATCGCCGCGCCGCGCCTGCCGGCCGCGGTCACCGAAGGTGTAGAGCTGCTCGACATAGCCGAGCGCAAGGGACGCCTGCTCCTCGACGAAGGAGCGGAGGCCGATCTCGAGCGTGCGGTGACGCAGCGGGTCGAACGGGCCCAGCGGCAGGCCGTCGATTCCCTCTCCATCGCTCCCCGGCTGGCGCACGGTAAAGATCTTGGGCGTCGTCTCGTCCACCGCGACGATCACGGCGGAGAGGCCGATCTCGATCGACGTGCGGACGGCCATTCAGGGGCGGAGCGGCAGCGCGAAGGGGGTCGAGTCGATGCCCACGATTCCATCGCCGATCGCGGCGATGGCCGCCGACATCCGCCCGTCGCGGCCCATCATCCTGTCGGCGATCGAGACCATCAGCCGGTTCGGGAACGCGGTCGGCGAGGATCTGCGCAGAGAGGCCGCAATCTCTGCCTCGTCCCGCTCCGGGCTCGACGCGCAGACGGTGATGAACGCGGCAGCGGTCGAGCGGCTCACGCCGGCATAGCAGTGGACGAGGAGCGGCCGCTCGCGATCCCAGTCGTCCCGCACGAATTCCAGCAGCGTCCGGATGTGGTGCTCGGCCGGCAGGAGCACGCCGGGCGCGGCGGCGATCATGTCGTGGAAGCCCAGGAAAAGGTGTCGGTCGGGCGGGATCACCGCGGGACGGCGCACCGGTGTTCCGACATCGACGATGGTGACGAGGTGGCTCGCTCCGCTCGCGGTGGCGGTCGGTTCGAGGAGAGGGAGGGAGCAGACATGGACGGATGGCATGCCGGAACTCTAGCCCCCCGGCGCCGTCCGGTCACCGCTTTCCCGCCGCGCCGCCTCACGCAGCGTCTCGAACGCGGCGAGGAAGCGCGTCTCGGCCATTTCGGTCGGCCACGGCTCGAGTTCGAGGCCGTCGGCGGCGAGCCCGGGCTGGCCGAAGAACTTCATCGCCTCGGCCTGCGAAAAACCCGCCAGGCGCGTCGCCTCATGGAAGGCCGCAGCGCGGTCGGCCGCCTTGATCGCCGCATTCACCGATGCGGGAAGAGTGGCCGGAAGCTCGAAACGGCGGTGGATCGCGGCCAGCAGCCGGTTTTCGACCGCCCGGTAGTCGCCGCCGATCACCGCCTTGAAGGGCGAGATCATATCGCCGATCACGTACTCCGGCGCGTCATGGAGGAGCGCGGCGAGCCTGCCCCGCGCTCCCGTCTCGCGCGCGATCAGTTCGACGATGCGGACGACCAGGATCGAGTGTTGCGCGACCGAGAACGGATAGACGCCGCTGGTCTGGCCGTTCCATCGCGCAACGCGCGCAAGTCCGTGCGCGATGTCCTCGATCTCGATGTCGAGCGGCGAAGGGTCGAGAAGATCGAGCCGCCGGCCCGACAGCATCCGCTGCCACGCGCGCAGCGGTTCGGGAGTGGCCTTGCGTGGCGGCATCAGCGCGATTCCGGCGTGAAGACGCCTCTCCCTTGGGGGGAGAAGTGCTCGCGCGCGTTCTCGCCCTCATTCGCCGGGATGACGATGCCGGCTGGAGGAGTGCCTCGCATTGCTAGCTCGCCGCCGCGTCGGGCCAGCCGAAGCGCGCCCAGGCGGGGATGGCGACCTGGAGCGGCACGCCATCGGCGGTGATCGGGCGTCCGGCGCGAACGGCCTCGGCGACCCGGTCGAGGCG
>CAXNGA010000275.1:0-3621 GCA_964201375.1 Kaistiaceae bacterium | reverse complement strand
TGCCACGTCCAGGCGATCTGGAGCTGGTCGACGTTCTCGAGCGTGATCTGGTCGAGCGTCGAGTAGTTCCAGCCATTGTAGCTGATCGACGGCATGACGACGTTGCCGGCATCGGCAACGAGCGCAACGACGTCGTCGTTGGCAAGGGCGGCGCTGGACAGGCCAGCACCCGCGGCGACAGCCGCGAGCGATGCCGATATCTTCAAAGCCTGGTCGAAAGTCATGCCCTCTTTCTCCCGTAAGCTGCGTTGTTCTGCAAACGGTCAGTTCTTCTGGTTCCACGCAGACGGCGAGAAATAACCAGCCTCCGATCAAGCGATCGGCGATCTGTTCCGGCGTCATCCGTTTCGAGGGAGAGATACACAGAACGCGGTCAGCATCGCCTCCCCCGCACGGGAAGAGAGCTACCTACCTGACCGGGTAATTTCCAGCTACCCGTTCGGCTTGGTCTTGCTTGCGGTGGCGCTCGACGGACCGATCAAGACGCCGCTCTTCCCTGTCGATGTAGTCGATTGCAGCGAGGCCCGCGTGATCGCAGAGGCGGAGCTGCTGCGCCGCTCTGATCTGCGATGACCTTGTCTGGCGTGTCCGCATCCGGCCCGACGCCACGTCGAGTGGCAAGGCGGCCCCACCCGCGGGGGACTCGCTGTGGGCAAGCCGATCCAGCGAGGCCAGTCGGGCGCTCCGGCAGTCGGCCCGATCAGGCCGACTGGACTTCGCGGATTTCGGGGATGAAGTGGCGAAGGAGGTTCTCGATGCCGTGCTTGAGCGTCGCCGTGGACGACGGGCAGCCGGCGCAGGAACCGCGCATGTTCAGGAACACGACGCCATCGCGGTAGCCGTGGAAGGTGATGTCGCCGCCGTCCTGCGCCACCGCCGGGCGGACGCGCGTCTCGATGAGCGACTTGATCGTTTCGACAACGTCCGAATCGGCCGCGTCGAAGAACTCGCCTTCGTCCACATCGGCTTCGGCTTCCCCGCCCGCGACGGCCGGAGCGCCGGAGAGATAGTGCTCCATGATCGCGCCGAGCACCGCCGGCTTGAGATGCTGCCACTCGCCGGCGGTCTTGGTGACGGTGATGAAATCGCCGCCCAGGAAGACGCCTGCAACGCCCGGAACCGAGAAGAGCCGCTGCGCCAGAGGCGACGCCGCAGCAGCATCCGCCTCGCGAAAATCAGCCGTGCCGCTGCTCAGCACTTCACGGCCCGGAAGGAACTTCAGGGTCGCGGGGTTCGGAGTGGCTTCGGTCTGGATGAACATGAACGGCGGCGCTTTCTGGAATCGTTCAAAGAAGGTAGCGCCGAACGGTCCCCATTTCAAGGAACGGCGTATCGGCGACGGCCCTGGGCACAGCCGCCCCGGCACATCGTGACACCGGCGGTTGCTGCGGTACGCTGGCGGTCATATCAAAGTGCATGCCACGCGCGGGGCGTGGACGGGATCGGAGGATCAGCATGGCCGACAGCACGGGCTACTACGAGATCTACAAGGGCAAGGATGGCTTCCGCTGGCGGTTCAAGGCCAACAACCACGAGCGCATCGCCTCGGGCGAGGCCTATACGAGCAAGGCCGGGGCCGAGAACGCGATCAGGCTCCTCAAGGGCTCTACCGCAGCGCCCGTTAAGGACGTCGACGCGTAACCCGTCAGGCGATCGCCGCGATCGCCGCCTCGTCGAGAACGCCCGGAACGATGGTGATGGGTACGGGGAACGTCCCGGACACCTTGCCTGCGAGCGTCGAAACGAGCGGGCCCGGGCCATCCTTGCCGGCACCGGCGCCAAGGACGAGGACCGCGATGTCCTCGTCGCGCTCGATGAGGCCGGTCACCTCGGCGGCGGTGTCGCCCTCGCGGATGATTTGCTGCGGCTCGACGGTGGACCATTGCCGCACGAGGTCGGCGATGCTGCCGAGGAGGCTCTCCGCCTTCTCCATCGCCTCGGCACGCATGAGGTCCTCCACGCCCTTCCACTGCTGGAAGACGGCGGGCGGGATCACGTGGAGGAGCACCAGGCCGCCGCCGGTATGCTCGGCGCGCCGGGCGGCGAACTGGACGGCATTCCGGCATTCCGGCGTCTCGTCCACGACGACGAGGAATTTGCGCTTGTGACCCGGCTCGAGGGCGCGGCGTTGTGCGGTCATGGGGTCAGGGTGCCAGCGGCGGGGCGCCGGGACAAGCGCGCCATCTTCTCCTCTCCCATGGGGGAGAGGTGAAGGCGTCTCGGGCTACTTCTTCCGCACCAGCCCGACGATGTCCTTCACCTCGTCGATCGTGACGGAGGCGATCGCTTCGGCGCGCTCGGCGCCGTCGGCGAGGACGCGGTCGATCTCGGTCGGGTCGGCCATCAGGCGGCGCATCTCGGAGGCGATCGGCGCGATGCGCGCGACGGCAAGATCCGCCAGCGCCGGCTTGAAGGTCGAGAACTGCGCGCCGCCATGCTGGCGCAGCACGTCCTCCTTCGTGACGCCGGCAAGGGCGGCGTAGATGCCGACGAGGTTGTCGGCTTCGGGCCGCGCCTTGAGGCCCTCGACCTCGGAAGGCAGCGGCTCGGGGTCGGTCTTCGCCTTGCGAAGCTTGGTGGCGATCGTCTCGGCATCGTCGGTGAGGTTGATGCGGGACAGTTCCGAAGCGTCCGACTTCGACATCTTCTTGGTGCCTTCGCGCAGGCTCATCACGCGCGTCGCCGGCCCGGAGATGAGGGGCTCCGGCAGCGGGAAGTAGACTTCCGGCTGGCCGGTCGAAGCGATCGTGGTGGCAAAATCGTTGTTGAACTTCTGGGCGATGTCGCGCGACAGCTCGAGGTGCTGCTTCTGGTCCTCGCCGACCGGGACATGGGTGGCGCGGTAGACCAGAATATCGGCGGCCATCAGCGCCGGATAGGCGAACAGGCCGATCGAGGCGTTCTCGCGGTCCTTGCCGGCCTTCTCCTTGAACTGGGTCATGCGGTTGAGCCAGCCGAGGCGGGCGACGCAGTTGAACACCCAGGCAAGCTCGGCGTGTTCGGCGACCTGGCTCTGATTGAAAATGATCTGCTTCTTCGGGTCGATGCCGCAGGCAATGAACGCCGCGGTCACTTCGCGAATAGTGCGCTTGAGTTCCGGCGGATCCTGCCAGACGGTGATGGCGTGCAGATCGACGACGCAATAGATGCAGTCATACGTATCCTGCAACGCCACGAATTTCGTGATGGCGCCGAGATAATTGCCGAGGTGCAGGTTGCCGGTCGGCTGCACGCCGGAAAAAACGCGCTCTTTGAACGCCATTGTCGGTTCCCTTCGATCGAGGGGGGAGCAATGCCACGCCGGACGGCGGTGGCGCAAGCCCGGCCGATTTTGCCCGGCCGGGTTTTGCCCGGGCTACTTTTGCCGCTATCAGACGGGCTGCCGTTGCGGACAAGCACGGAGTATAGGGATAGCGCGAGCGACCGGCAGGGGTAGGTTCAAATGAGCAAAGACGAACTGATTATACAGCTGGTGAAGGTGGCCTTGGGCATCCTGATCGGCGGCTATTTTCTCTGGTGGAGTCTGGAGGTACTCAAAAGGCTTCCGCCGCCGCACTAGCGCATCTCAAAGTTGGGCCGCCGGCGGTTGCGCCCGGCCGGCTTCCTTATCGCACATGCTGT
>CAXNGA010000274.1:0-3621 GCA_964201375.1 Kaistiaceae bacterium | reverse complement strand
ACGGAAGCGTGTCGGCATCGTTTGACCTCGCAGCGCGGCGGAAGTTGGACGCGGCGTTCGCAATCGCTGGCCGGTTCGCCATCGCCGGACGGGGAGGGCGCTGAAATGGCCGTGCGCCGTCTTGCTGAGGAACAGCCCGAAGGCTTCGTCTTCGACGCGCCGAACCTTGTGCGGGCGCAGCGCGAGATCGCGAAGTATCCGCCAGGCCGCCAGCAGTCCGCGATCATCGGCCTCCTGTGGGAGGCGCAGAGCCAGAATGGCGGTTGGCTGTCGGAGCCTGCGATCCGCTACGTCGCCGAGATGCTGGGGATGGCCTACATCCGCGCGCTCGAGGTCGCGACCTTCTACACGATGTTCAACCTCCACCCCGTCGGCACCGTCGCGCACATCCAGGTCTGCGGTACGACCCCGTGCATGCTGCGCGGGTCCGAGGCGCTCATCGACATCTGCCGCCACCGCATCCAACACGACCAGGATCATCCGTCGGCCGACGGCAGGTTCTCGTGGATCGAGGTCGAGTGCGCCGGAACGTGCGTGAACGCGCCGATGGTCCAGATCGGGGCGCAGGTCTTCGAGGATCTGACGCCCGACACGTTCAACCGCCTGATCGACGACCTCGACGCGGGCCGGCCGGTCACGCCCGGTCCGCAAATCGCCCGCCAGCTCTCGGAGCCCGAGGGCGGGCCGACGACGCTGACCGATCCGTCGCTCTACAGCGGCAGCCCGGCGCCCGTGAGCGTCGCCGCGACGGCCGCGGCCGTGGAGGCGCCGGCGGGCGCGACGGCAAAGCCGGCGGGCATGGCCGGGCCGCGCGACGGCAAGGGCGACGACCTCAAGATTCTCAATGGCGTGGGGCCGAAGATCGAGAAGACGCTGCACGAACTCGGCATCTTCCATTTCGGTCAGATCGCGTCGTGGACTCCCGCCGAGGTCCGCTGGGTGAGCGACCACCTCGCCTTCCCCGGTCGCATCGAACGCGAGCGCTGGGTCGAGCAGGCCAGGACGCTGGCCGCCGCCAATCCGAAGGGAGCCTGACGGAATGCTCGCGGAC
Source organism: Kaistiaceae bacterium (assembly GCA_964201375.1). Taxonomy (GTDB): domain Bacteria; phylum Pseudomonadota; class Alphaproteobacteria; order Rhizobiales; family Kaistiaceae; genus JADLGL01. Next base: position 2,570 of record CAXNGA010000274.1, on the reverse strand, counting down.
AAGGATCGCATCTTCCGTAACCTCTACGGCCGCCATGACTGGCGGCTCGCCGGCGCACGCTCGCGCGGCAGCTGGGACGGGACGAAGCAGATCCTCGAACGCGGCCGCGACGGCATCATCGACGAGGTGAAGAAGTCCGGACTCCGCGGCCGCGGCGGCGCCGGATTCCCGACCGGCCTCAAATGGTCGTTCATGCCGAAGAACAACGATGGCCGGCCGCATTACCTCGTCGTCAACGCCGACGAATCGGAGCCCGGCACGTGCAAGGACCGGGAGATCATGCGGCACGACCCGCATCTGCTCCTCGAAGGCTGCCTCATCGCCGGTTTCGCGATGGCGGCGCACACCGCCTACATCTACGTCCGCGGCGAGTTCCTGCACGAGGCGGAGCGGGTCCAGGCGGCGATCGACGAGGCGTATGACGCGCGCCTGATCGGCAAGGGCAACATTCACGGCTGGGACTTCGACATCTTCCTGCACCGCGGCGCGGGCGCCTATATCTGCGGCGAGGAAACGGCGCTGCTCGAAAGCCTCGAGGGCAAGAAGGGCCTGCCGCGGCTCAAGCCGCCATTCCCGGCCAATGTCGGCCTGTGGGGCAATCCGACCACCGTCTCCAACGTCGAGTCTGTCGCCGTGGCGCCGGACATCATGCGCCGTGGCGGCGCCTGGTTTGCCTCGATCGGCCGTCCGAACAACACCGGCACGAAGCTCTTCTGCATCTCCGGGCACGTGGACAAGCCGTGCACCGTCGAAGAGGCGATGGGCGTTCCGCTGCGCGAACTGATCGAAACGCATTGCGGCGGCGTCCGCGGCGGCTGGGACAATCTCCTGGCGGTCATCCCAGGCGGCGCGTCCGTGCCGCTCCTGCCGGCCGAGCAGTGCCAGAACCTGCCGATGGATTTCGACGCGCTGCGGGAGCTCAAGAGCGGCCTCGGCACGGCGGCGGTCATCGTGATGGACAAGTCGACCGACCTCATCAAGGCGATCGCCCGGCTTGCCTACTTCTACAAGCACGAGAGCTGCGGCCAGTGCACGCCGTGCCGCGAGGGCACCGGCTGGATGTGGCGTGTGCTGTCGCGCATGGTCCGCGGCGAGGCGCAGAAGCGCGAAATCGACATGCTGCTTGAGGTCACCTACCAGATCGAGGGCCATACGATCTGCGCGCTCGGCGACGCCGCGGCGTGGCCGATCCAGGGCCTGATCCGCCATTTCCGTCCGGTGATCGAGCGCCGGATCGACGAGTTCACGGCACGGGCCAAGGACGATCCCGTCCTTGAGGCAGCGGAGTAACGGGCATGGATATTCCGGGCGAACCGCAGAACATGACGAACGTTCATCTCCAGGCGATCAGCGAGAAGGTCGATCGCCTGCTGCGCGAGGTGACCGAGCTCAAGACGCGCATGGCAGCGCTCGAAACGGGTCAGACAGCGACGCTGTCGGCGCTTCGCGTTCCGTCGGTCCGGAGCGACCACTAGATGACGCTGCTGAAGGTCAACGGTACCGTCGTCGACGTTCCGCCGGAGTACACGCTCCTTCAGGCGTGCGAAGCCGCGGGCGCCGAGGTGCCGCGTTTCTGCTACCATGAGCGCCTGTCGATTGCCGGCAATTGCCGGATGTGCCTGGTCGAGCTCAAGGGCTCGCCAAAGCCGGTGGCGTCGTGCGCCTGGGCGGTGCGGGACTGCCGGCCGGGGCCGAACGGCGAGCCGCCGGAAGTCAATACGCGCACCAAGCTGGTCAAGAAGGCCCGCGAAGGCGTGATGGAGTTTCTGCTGATCAACCATCCGCTCGACTGCCCGATCTGCGACCAGGGCGGCGAGTGCGATCTGCAGGACCAGGCGATGGCCTATGGCATCGACCACAACCGCTATGCCGAGAACAAGCGGGCGGTCGAGGACAAGTACATCGGCCCGCTGGTGAAGACGTCGATGAACCGCTGCATCCACTGCACGCGGTGCGTCCGTTTCTCGGCCGAGGTCGCCGGCGTGCCCGAGCTCGGCGCGACGGGCCGCGGCGAGGACATGGAGATCACGACCTACCTCGAATCGGCGATGTCGTCGGAGCTCCAGGGCAACGTCATCGACCTCTGCCCGGTCGGTGCCCTCACCTCCAAGCCTTACGCCTTCCAGGCGCGGCCGTGGGAGCTGATCAAGACCGAGACGATCGACGCCATGGATGCGATCGGCTCGAACATCCGCGTCGACACGCGTGGCCGCGAGGTCATGCGCATCCTCCCCCGCCTGAACGAGGCGGTGAACGAGGAGTGGATCTCGGACAAGACGCGCTTCATCTGGGACGGCCTCAGGACTCAGCGGCTCGACCGCCCCTTCGCCCGAGGCGCCACCGGCCGGCTCGAGCCGGCGAGCTGGGGCGCTGCCTTCGCCGCGATCGCCAGCGCCGTCGGCGGCAAGCCCGGCGCGCGCATCGGCGCGATTGCCGGCGACCTGGCGACGACCGAAGAGATGTTCGCGCTCAAGGCGCTGATGGCCTCGCTCGGCTCGGGCAACACCGACTGCCGTCAGGACGGTTCGGCGCTCGATCCATCGCTTGGCCGTGCGTCCTATTCATTCAAT
>CAXNGA010000273.1:0-3623 GCA_964201375.1 Kaistiaceae bacterium | reverse complement strand
CCCAGAACGCCGGCCTAGTCGCCAAGCTCGGCGCGGACAAGCCGGTGAAGGCGCTTTCGCAGCTCTTGCGCCTCCCGGGTTCGATCAATTTTCCGAACGAGGCGAAGCGCAGGACCGGCCGCGTTCCGGCGCCAGCGCGCGTCATCGAGGCGAGCCCGCGGCTGTTCTCCCGCGCCGACATGCTGGCCCTCGCGCCGCCGGCGAGGGCGCCAGCGGAAAAGCCCACCGGCGAGGATTGGCAGAAGGTGCTCGCCCGGATCGACCTCGGGGCCGCAATTGGGCGCAGCGGTTACGAGGAGCTACCCGCCGATCTGCGGTCGCGCTTCGAGGCGGAGATGCGCCACGACTCAGGCGTGCTCGGCGCCCTGTGGGCGGGCGGTGAAGCCGGCCTGATCGGGAGCGACACCTCCGGCTCCGGATTCAGTATCTCGCTCGCGGCCCACCTGCTGCACGCCGGCTTCAGCGAGCAGGACTTCGCCGACCTCATCTTCGTCTGGCACCACGACCGCGCTCAGGACGTCGACAAACTGAAAGACGGCCGCCAGATCGCGCGAGATTGGCGCTACGCCGAAATGAACAAGGCGGCCCACAGGCCTCGCGGACGGGACGAGTTCGACGATACGACCGAGGGGCTGCCGGTCCCGCTAGCGAAGTCCAAGCCCAAGCTGTTCGCGGTCGGCTTCGACGAGTCCGCCGAACTTGCCCTAGCGGAGGCGCCACCCCCCTTGATTGAAGGTCTGCTGGATCAGGAGACCCTCGCCGTCGTCTACGGACCGTCGAACGGCGGAAAGACATTCATCGTCATGGACTTGGCGTTCCATATCGCGACCGGCCGAAAGTGGTACGGCCGGGACGTTACCCCAGGCCTCGTCGTCTATGTTGCGGCCGAAGGCGGCCGGAACATCCACAAGCGCCTCGCGGCACTGAAGGCCCACTACGCGCCGACCGAGCCCGTGGCGTTCGCGCTGGTGCCGTGCCCGATCGACCTCCGCACGGACACCGCGGACGTGAAAGCCCTCGTCGCCCTCGTCCGAGACGTCGAGCGCCAACACGGGCAGAAGGCCCAACTCGTCGTGGTCGACACGCTGTCGAGGGCACTCGCCGGCGGCGACGAGAACGCCTCGACCGACATGGGTGCGTTCATCCTCAATGTCGATCGCCTCCGCGCCGAGGTCCGCGCGACGGCGCTCGTTATCCATCACACCGGCAAGAACGTGGCCCGAGGGATGCGCGGCTGGTCGGGCCTCCTGGGCGCGCTCGACACCGAACTCGAGGTCGAACCGGCGGAGGATAAGCGTGGCGGCAACCTCGTGGCGACCAAGCAGCGCGACATGCCGCTCGGCAAAGCCCTCGGCTACCGCCTTATTGACGTCGAGATCGGAAAGGACGCGACGGGCCGCAGCCTCAAGAGCTGCGTGGTCCGGTTTGTCCCGCTGGACTTCGACGAGGCCCACCCTGTCCAGGTGCCGCTCTCTGCCCACGGGCAGCGAATGCTCGATGCGCTGGAACTGGCGACCGAGGAGATTCGCGCGGCGAAGGGCGCTTCGCCGGAGGCAGTGATCCGCGTGACCAGCGCGGAATGGGAGAAGGCGTTCCGTGACATTGGCGGTACGGGGCAGCGGACCGCTATTTACCAGATCCGCGATGAACTGGTGTCAGGCGGGCACGTGCACCGGCCAACGCGAGGCGTGTTCGAGATCATTGCTGCTTTCGAGAAGCGCGAATGAACCCCGACAGTGAGAGACACACCGAGACGCCCGTGTGGCGAACTGCAACAGAAAAGGCGGCGCCGAACCCCGACATTTGGGACCGAGTTAGTCCGCGGACTTCAAGCGGACTTCGTTTGTGGACCTGCGGCTCGTCCGCGAAGTCCGCCGGAAGTCCGCCGTCTGAATATCCAGCTTTTTCAATCGGTTATTGGCGAAGTACGCGAAGTCCGCGCCTCGTCCGACAAGCCCGCGTCGTCGTCCGCGTCCGCCCAACCCTAGGAGGGCGGACGAGCGGACGATCAGACGTTCGAAGAAGGACGATCAGACGTTCGAAGAAGGACGATCAGACGTTCGAAGAAGGGAGAAAGCCCCTTGGGCACTGAGAGCAAATCGAAGATCGGTGCCGTCCGCCTGCTGGGCACGCAGCGGTACGAATGCGTCGGCGACGGCGAGCCCTACACGAACCGGTTCGGCGCGACAGTACTCCTGCACCCGATCGAAACCATGTGCCCCGACTGCGGACGAATGTTCCGCCTTCAAGCGACGGTTCGCCGGTGGCGGAGCGGCGAACTCACGCGACGCTGCGAGGAGCACCGCAGGCCGGGCCTGGCGGTCAAGCCAGGAAGGGTCCGCCCGGGCCGACAGGGCAAGAGAACGGGAACCTCGCGCCGCGTGGTGGCCGAGTCGGTCGTGCGTCCGAGGGAGCGGCAGGCGCCGAGCCAGTGGCCGCAGAGCTTGATCGATCTCGTGGAGTAGACGCGCGCGGCGCTTTGGGAATATATTCCCCGTCGAAGGGATCTCGGTCGTGGCACTCACAGATTTGCAGGAGCAGTTTGCCGTCGCCTATGCCACCAATGGCGGCAACGCTACGCATGCTGCGATAGAGGCGGGGTACTCCGCCGAGAATGCTCGCACCTTGGGTCCGCGTCAGATGCGGAACCCGGAAGTGATCGACCGCATCCTCGACGAGCTCCATCGGCAGCGCGCGCGGGCCGGCGCGGTGGGTCTCAGCGTCCTGATCGAGGTCGCGCAGTCAAAGGTGGCGGCACCCGCAGCACGGGTCTCGGCGGCGCGGACTCTTGTCGAGCACGCGGGCCTGATCGGCACCGCGCGTGATGCCGACGAGGTGCGCAAACTGGCGGCCGGCGGTCGGGTCGTTGACTACCTGCGGGTCCTGGAGGCGCTCCAGGGCCTGCCCTCCCCCGCGAACGACCAAGCGACGTCCGACGATCAGGTGGCGCCCGAGGTCAATGCGTTCCTTCGGGAGGCGCTGGCCTGATGACTCGCTCCATCGACATCACGGACGACCCATCGGAGCTTTCGGACGACGACCAGTGGCGATGGCTCGAACTTGCCTTGGGTGGGCTCCCCTCCCCGCCGCGGGACGCCGAGGGACGCTACGATCAGGAGGCGTTCTTCCAGTGGGTCGCGGCAGGTTTTTCGATCGTCTTGGTGGATCGCGCGCTTCGCCAGGGCCGCCCGCAGGCGGATGGGCTTCGCGACGCCGCGGAGTTCCTGCTCAAGAAGGACGGCGCTTTGGCGCGTGGGGTGCGACCGTACCTGTCGCAGACTGAACCTCTCGTTCAACCTCCCGAGGCCGCTTAGCCTCCGCCTTCGGGTCGATGCTGGCATCAAATCGGACATTGCCTTATCGGGGCGATACGCTTCATCCTCTGATCCAAGCTGAGCACGCGGGGGGGGGCGAGCCATGAAGTCGTTGCTGGGTGCGATAGTCCTGATGCTCGCCACGAGCGGGTTGGCACAGGCCCAGCCAGCTGCGCCCAGCATCTGCGTACAGGCCGCCGCCGAAGCGCTCAACGCCGGCCGCGACGCCGATGCTGTCGCGATACTGCGCCCGTGTGCCGAGCAGGGAGACGCCTTCGCCCAGGGCTTCCTCGGCACCATGTACGCCTA
>CAXNGA010000272.1:0-3637 GCA_964201375.1 Kaistiaceae bacterium | reverse complement strand
AGGAGAACCACCCCGACTCCACCGGCTTCTTCTCCCGCGTCCGCGACCTGTTCGAGGGCCTCGGCGGCGGCAGCAAGACCGGCACGTAAGGCATCGCCCGGTGAGCTTCGCGACCATCCTCCGCGAGCCCCCGCCGCCCCCTCTCCCCGCCGGGCGGGGAGAGGCTTCAGCCCTTCGAGGCGAAGCCGAGTTAGGGATGAAGGTGAGGGGGTCCAACAGCCAGTGCTCGGCCGTGAGGCCCCCTCACCCTGTTTCGCTAACCTGGCCTTCGGCTCGCCGAGCGAAACAGCCCTCTCCCGGCCCGGCGGGGAGAGGCGGAAGGGGAATCGCGCGGCGGTGCATTCAAGCGCTCCTTCGCCGGGGTGACGGTGCAGGGTTTCGCGCATGAGCGTCGGCGACGTCTTCCGCTACATCAGGACCTGGGGCACGACCGGCGCGGTCGCCCCCTCCGGCAGGGCGCTCGCCCGCCGCATGGTGAGCCATGTCGATCCGCGCGGCACCGGCATCGTGCTGGAGCTCGGCCCCGGCAATGGCGTCGTCACGCAGGCGCTGATCGACAGGGGCGTTGCGCCCTCGCGCATAGTCGCGGTCGAGTTCAACCCGGATTTCTGCCGCATCGTGCGCGAGCGCTGCCCGGGCGTCAGAATCGTCCAGGGCGATGCGTACGACCTCGACCGGACGCTCAGTGGCATCCATGACGGCGGCTTCGCCGCTGCGGTGTCGTCGCTGCCGCTCCTCCTCCGGGATTCGGCGGACCGCGTCCGGCTGGTGAAGTCGGTTCTCGCCCGCCTGCCGCGGACGAGCGCGCTGGCGCAGTTTTCCTATTCGCCCAAGCCGCCCGTTCCGGCCTCGCCGCCCGACTGGCGGCTCGAGGGCAGCGGCTGGATTTTGATGAACATGCCGCCGGCACGGGTCTGGACCTACCGGCCGGTTTGACGGCACAAAGGCCGGCGATCCACGGAAGGGACCAGCATTGGCCGACACCAGAATCCTCGTCTTCGCCGGCTCGATCCGCACCGGCGCGTTCAGCGGCAGGCTCGCCGCCGCGGCCGCCAAGGAGCTCGCCGTCGCAGGCGCGGACGTGACCTTCGTCTCGCTCGGCGACTATCCCCTGCCGATCTACAATGGCGACATGGAAAAGCACGACGGCTTCCCGGAGAACGCCCGGAAGTTCGCTAGGCTGATCGAGGCGCACCAGGGCGTCTTCATCGCCACGCCCGAGTACAACCACTCGCTGCCGCCGCTCCTGAAGAACACGATCGACTGGACGAGCCGGCCGAAGCTCGCCGCCGAGATCAGGGTACGCGGCAAGGTCTTTGCGATCGGCAGCTCCTCGGACGGGCTGGTCGGCGGCGCCCGCGCCCTTCTCGACCTCCGGAAGGTGCTCAACACCGCCTACAGCGCCATCACCATCGCCGAGCAGATATCGGTCTCGAAGTCCGGCGAGGCGTATGACGAGCACGGCAACCTCACGGCCGAGGCGCCGCAGAAGCTGCTGACGGCGATGTGCCATCGCCTGATCGAGGTCGCCGGGAGGCTCGCGCCGTGACCGTCGGAAAGCCGCTTCAGCCGCGCGACCGGCTGATGGTCGCGCTCGACGTGCCCGATGTCGCCGAAGCCGAGGCGCTGGTGCGGAAGCTCGGCGACTCGGTCGGCTTCTTCAAGATCGGCCTCCAGCTCGTCTTCGCCGGCGGCCTGCCCTTTGCCGAGAAGCTCGCAAAGGAAGGCCGCAACGTCTTCCTCGACGTAAAGCTTCTCGACATCGGCAACACGGTGGGGAAGGCCGTCGAGAGCATTGCCGCACTCGGCGTCCGCCTCGCGACGGTCCACGCCTATCCGCAGGCGATGCGTGCCGCCGTCGTGGCGCGCGCCCACAAGCCGCTCGGTCTCCTTGGCGTGACCGTGCTGACCTCGATGGACCAGGACGATTTCGCCGCCGCCGGCTATTCCGGCCCGATCACCGACCGCGTCGTCGCCCGCGCCATCGCCGCGCTCGAAATGGGCATGGACGGTGTCGTCGCCTCCCCGTCGGAGATCGGCGCGATCCGCCAGGCCGTGGGCCGCGGGCTCGCCATCGTCACGCCCGGCATCCGCCCGAAGGGCGGCGATGTCGGCGACCAGAAGCGCGTCGCGACCGCCGAGGATGCCATCGCCGCCGGCGCCGACTACCTCGTCGTCGGCCGTCCCATCACCGCCGCCGCCGATCCGCGCCGCGCCGCGGAGTCCCTCGCCGAGGAGATCGCGGCGGGGATGGAGCGGCGGGGCTGACGGCATCGATCGAAGCGGCCGTAGCCCTGGCGAACATTCCCGCTCGGCCGCCAGCATCTCGTTGAAGAGGCCGGCGCAGGTCTGGCCGGCCCGAGAGGAGCCGGGCGTTCGGGGCAAGGGGTGACTTCCGCTCTTCGCCGCGTGCAGCAGTCGATCACAACGAAAGTCTGACCCCGTCAGGACGTTTGCCGCCGCAGCGGTCGCGACCCCCGCGTTGCGCGCCGGCCACAGTCAGGCCCCGAAGCGATAGACCGGCTCAACCGGTCCTCGCGCAGCCGACGCAATCGACGGTACCGCACCCGCCAGCGTCGGCCGAGTCGGCTGGCACCTCGGGGGCTGATCTCGTGACCATGAAGCATTTGCTCAGCGCAGCGGCAGTTGCGCTCCTCGCGGCGACTGGCGCAGCGCGCGCCGCCGATGTAATGCCGATCGTGGTCGCGACCACCCCGGCCGTTGCTCCGGTCGTCGTCGGACCGACCGTGACCGTTGAACTCACGACGTTGGCCTACCTCGACTTTTACGGTTTCACTGATCTCTATCTGGGAACCGAAACCTTCGGCGAGATCGACGTGAAGAGCGCCTCGGGCTGGGGCTTCAACCTTGCGGGCGGGGCAGGGGTGAACTTCATCCCCGGTTTCGGGTTCGGCTACGGCTTCCGGGCGGAACTGTACCGCGTCATCGGCAACGCCGAGGTCGGCTTCTTCGTCGTGCCGTACAACTTCGCACCGCTCGCCATCGCATTCGGTCCGACCGTTCGATTCGAGACCGACCGGTTCGAGTTCAGGCACCAGACAGAGATCAGCTATTTCTTTGGAAACTAGGACGTCGGGTTTGTCAACGACGTTACGGTTCAAGTCAGTGATAGCCTCGACGTCGGCGGATACTTCGACTTTTCTTTCGGAGCCTTCGGCCTTGATCTTGATCTCGGCGTCAACGCAGAACTGGAGGTCAACGACCGGCTGACCGTCGAGGGGTGGGCCCGGGCCGACGTCATCGGCGGCCTTTTTGTCGCCGCCGGCGGACAGGCGACCTTCAACCTCGGGGCCCTTTCGCCATACGTCGGCGTCGAGGCCCGTTACGGTATGGGCTTCGGCCTTGAGCTGACTGCCGGTGTCGAACTCGAGCGCCCGGTCGGGACAGGGCCATTCACCCTGATCGGGGGTGCAGGTATGGAGTACGATCTCGGTGTGGGCCTCGGTCTTGAGGCCTATATCGGTATCCGGTTCAATCGCGGTGATCGGGACAACCTGCTGTTCGGCGAAGACTTCGTCGGCAGCTAGATCAGCTCGAATCGTTCAGAAACCGGCGGTCGCAGATCCTGCGGCCGCCGGTTTCCGTTCGTGGCGGGCAGTTCGGGCGCCCTCGCGAA
>CAXNGA010000271.1:0-3647 GCA_964201375.1 Kaistiaceae bacterium | reverse complement strand
GTCGTACAGCGGCAAGATACTGCCGGTTACCTGGATACTCGCCCTGGTCCTGATCCTGGCGGGTCTCTACTACGCCTTCCCCGGATCGCCGCCGGACTACCAGATGGGGGAGGTCGTCCGTCTCATGTACGTGCATCCGCAGGCTGCCTGGCTTGCCATGCTTACCTACGTCCTGATGGCTGTCGCAGCGCTCGGGACGATCATCTGGCGCCACCCGCTGGCCGACGTGCTCCAGAAGGCCGCGGCGCCCATCGGCGCAGCGTTCGCCCTCCTCGGCCTCGTCACCGGCATGCTCTGGGGCCAGCCGACCTGGGGCACCTACTGGGTGTGGGACGCCCGCCTCACCTCGTTCCTGATCCTCTTCATCATGTTCCTCGGCCTGATCGCCATATGGGCGACGGTGGAGGATCCCGGCCGGGCTGCCCGCATCGCGGCAATCCTGACGCTGGTCGGCGCGGTGAACCTCCCGATCATCTACTTCTCGGTCCGGATCTGGTCGACGCTGCACCAGCCGCAGGGCGTTCTGCAGGGCCAGACGGATGCCCACTTCCTGCCGCCGATGTTCCTCATGCTCGGCGGCTACACGTTCGTGTTCATCAGCATCCTGCTGCTGCGCATGCGCACCGAGGTCGTCGGCCGCCGCGTGCGTTCGATGCAGCTGACCAGCGTAACCGCGGAGGCCTGAGATGGATCTTGGCGATCACGCAGGCTTCATCATCGGCGGTTACCTCGCCTCGTTCGTGGTCATCGTCGGGCTGATCGTCCTGTCGGTGAACCAGTCGCGCAAGGCGCGCGCGCGGCTTGCGGAGCTTGAGGCGCGCGGCGTTCGCCGCCGCTCGGACGCGCGACCCTCGGCCCGGCAGGCGCCGGAGGCGAAGGTTTGACGGAATCCGGAGCCCGCGGCGGCAGGGGCGCGGCTCCCGCGGGAGGGGGGACCACGCCGCGGAAGCGAACGCCGTGGGTGACGATCATCCCGATCGCCGTGTTCGGTGCCCTCGTCCTGGCCTTCTTCGTCCAGCTTCGCGGCGATATGTCGGACACGGTGCAGTCGGTCCTTATCGGTAACCCCGTGCCCGACAATGAACTCGCGCCGCTCGAGGGGCTGACGGCGAACGGTGTCCAGCTGCCGGGCTTCTCGCAGGCCTCGTTCGAGGGCGAAGTCACCGTCGTGAACGTGTTCGCCTCGTGGTGCGGACCGTGCCGCGACGAGCATCCCTTCGTCGAGGAACTCGGCCGCGACGACCGCATCCGCATCGTCGGCATCAACAACAAGGACGCGCCGGCGAACGCACTCTCCTTCCTCGCTCGTTACGGCAATCCCTACGACGCGGTCGGCGTCGACCCGACTGGCCGCGCGTCGATCGACTGGGGCGTCTACGGGGTTCCCGAAACCTTCCTCGTCGATCGGAACGGGGTGATCCGCTACAAGCTCGTCGGCCCGATCTTCGAGGGCAATTTTGCCACCGTCGTCGCGCAGATCGAGGCGGTCCTCGCCGAGCAGCCGGCGGGCGCGGCGGCGCCCGCGCCGACGCCTGCGGCCACGCCGCCAGCTTGACAGCGGGGCGCTGCCTCCCCTAGATGCGCGCCTTCGGCGTCCGGCCTCGTCTGGGCGCCGTTTTCCGTCATCCCGACTGAAGAAGCCTGCCCGTCGAGGCAGCGCAGAACACGCGAGATAAAACGATGTTCGCAGTCATCAAAGCCGGCGGCCGGCAGTACCGTGTCGTCGGCAACGATGTGATCGAGATCGATCGCGTTGCCAACGAAGTTGGCAGCGTGATCCAGTTTGGCGACGTGCTCATGGTCGGCGGCCCCGATGGGACCACCGTGGGAGCGCCGATCGTCGCCGGCGTGACCGTGTCGGGCGAGGTGATCGATCACCCGCGCGGCCCCAAGGTCATCGCCTTCAAGAAGCGCCGCCGCAAGAATTCCAAGCGGAAGCGCGGTCATCGCCAGCACCACACGCTGGTCCGGATCTCCGTGATCGGCGATACGACCTTCGAGAAGCCCGTGCGCGCCGCAAGGCCCGCCGCGGCCGAAGCGAACGAATAGGAGCGCTGACCCATGGCTCATAAGAAGGCAGGCGGTTCGTCCCGCAACGGCCGCGACTCGGACGGCCGGCGCCTCGGCGTCAAGCTCGCCGGCGGCCAGGCTGCGATCGCCGGCAACATCATCATCCGGCAGCGCGGCACCAAGTGGCACCCTGGCACGGGTGTCGGCATCGGCACCGACCACACGATCTTCGCGACCGTGGACGGCAAGGTGACCTTCGCCACCAAGACGGGCGGGCGCAGCTACGTGTCGGTCATCCCGGCGGCAGCGGCCGAGTAGTCTTTCCCGCGCGCCCCGGCGCCGCGGCTGGAGTCTTGCGAGGGGCCCTGCGGCCCCTCCTTTCGTTTGCGGGCACTGCCGCTTTGCGCCGCGGGCGCCGAGCACTATCTTCCGATGACCGGCCGGCCCGCGCCGGTGCCCCGACGCCTGGAGTGGCGACGGCAGCGCTGGACGTCACGAGATGAAGTTCCTCGACCAGGCCAAGGTGTACATCCGTTCCGGCGATGGCGGTGCGGGTGCCGTGTCGTTCCGGCGCGAGAAGTTCATCGAGTTCGGCGGCCCGGACGGCGGCAATGGCGGTCGCGGCGGGGATGTGATCGTCGTGGCCGCGAACGGCCTCAACACGCTCATCGATTACCGCTACGAGCAGCACTTCAAGGCCAAGACCGGCATGCACGGCATGGGCCGCGACCGCACCGGCGCCGCTGGCGCGGACGTCGTGATGAAGGTGCCGGTCGGCACCCAGATCTTCGAGGAAGACAACGAGACGCTGGTCGCCGACCTGACCGAGGTCGGGCAGCAGGTCGTGCTTGCCCGCGGTGGCAATGGCGGCTTCGGCAACGCCCATTTCACCACGTCGAAGAACCGCGCGCCGCGCCGGGCCAATCCGGGGCTCGAAGGGCGCGAGATGCTGATCTGGCTGCGGCTGAAGCTGATCGCCGACGCGGGCCTTGTCGGCCTGCCGAACGCCGGGAAGTCGACGTTCCTCGCCGCGGTGTCGGCGGCCAAGCCGAAGATCGCCGACTATCCTTTCACCACGCTCCACCCCAATCTCGGCGTCGTTGCCGTCGATGCGCGCGAGTTCCTCCTCGCCGACATTCCGGGCCTCATCGAAGGCGCCCATGAGGGCGCCGGCCTCGGTGACCGCTTCCTTGGCCATGTCGAGCGCTGCCGGGTGCTGCTGCACCTCATCGATGCCACCGGCGATGATCCCGCCGCCGCCTACCGGACGATCCGGAACGAACTGTCCCAGTATGGCCACGGCATCACCGAGAAGCCGGAGATCGTGGCACTGTCGAAGGTGGATTCGATCACGGCGGAGGACCTTGCCGCCAAGATGAAGGTGCTCAAGCGCGCCGCGAAGAAGACCCCCTTCGCGATCTCCGCCGTGGCAGGCATCGAGATGAAGACCGTGCTCCGCGCGATGCTCGCCGCCATCGACGAGAGCCGGCAGGAAGAGCAGGTTTCGCCACTGGAGGCGGAAGAGGCCTGGCGTCCGTAGGGCGCGATTCCTTGAATCGGGGCACGGTCGACCTTATGCTAGCGCCTTCACGGGACATGCTAGCATGACCAAACAGCTCAACATCCGCAGCGACGAG
>CAXNGA010000270.1:0-3678 GCA_964201375.1 Kaistiaceae bacterium | reverse complement strand
CCATGCCTCCCACATGATCGAGGCCGCAGCAACGATGATGAGGACACCCTCGGCCACGGCCGAGAAGTATTCGGCCTTGGTGTGGCCGTAGGGATGGTTGGCATCGGCCGGCTTCGATGCCACCCAGATCGTCACGATCACCGCCAGCGCGGCTCCCACGTTGACGAGACTCTCCAGCGCGTCGGAGTAAAGACCCACGCTGCCGGTGAGCCACCAGGCGAGGAGCTTGAGGCCGAGGACGGCGAGACCGACCACCAGGGTCGCTATCGCGAGCAGCATGGACCGCTGCATTGGTCGGACTGTCTCGGAGGGGCCGACGATCACGGGCTTCATCAGCGCTTCGTATGCCGGGCCGGAAATGATTGCCAGTGTGCAACCGGAACCACTCCGACGCTTTCAAAGGTGCGGTGACCCGGCGCTCGGTTTGGTCCGCACGTCCTGAAGGCCGATCGCGTCGATGTGGTGGGGGAGGACGCACGTCCCCCACCAGCGGCGATGTGCTCCGGCCCGCGAAGTGTTACATTGCGGCTGGCACCGCCACGGAAAAGCGCCCCTCCGGTACATGATCTCGACCTCCGCCGAGCTGGAAAATCTGCTTGCCGACACGGCCGCGGGAGGCCGCGATGCGTTCAGGTCGCTGTATGGCGCGACCTCCTCGAAACTTTATGCAATCGTGCTTCGTATCTGTCGGGAACCTGGACTGGCCCAGGATGCGTTGCAGGAGACCTATCTCAAGGTCTGGACCCGCGCGGAGCGGTTCCGTGCCGAAGAGGGCAACCCCAACAGCTGGCTTGCGGCGATCGCGCGCAACACCGCGATCGATGCCGTGCGCCGTCGGACGGATGTCGCCCTCGGCATGGATGAGGATGGGAAGAGCGTGATCGAGAGCATGGCCATGGCAAACGAGGGAGCGGACTTCGTCGATGTCCATGCGCTCCGCCATTGCCTGTCCGGCCTCGACGAGAGGCAGCGCGACTGCGTGGTCCTCGCCTATTGCTGGGGCTCCTCGCGGGAGGAACTGGCGGAGAAATTCGACAAGCCCGTCGGCACGATCAAGACGTGGCTTCATCGCGGCCTCGCTAGCCTGAAGGCCTGCCTCGGGGCGGCGGCATGACAGACGAACAGCGCGCCCTCGCGGGTGAATACGTTCTCGGAACGCTGAGCATTGCCGAGCGGGACGAGGCCGAACGCCTCCTGCGCTCCAGTTCCAGCTTTGCTGCCGAAGTGCAGATGTGGCGTCGGCGCCTCGACCCGATGAACGCGGGGCTGGCGCCCGTCGCGCCTCCGCCCGAGCTCCGGTCGCGCATCGAGGCCCGGATGGGCGGGACGATTTCCGCCGCGCCGTCCGGAATGGTGGTGGAGCTGCGCCGGAAGGTCGGCATCTGGCGCACGGCCACGATCGCCGTCACCGCCCTCGCGGCAGCCCTCGCACTGACGCTCTTCCTCGGTCCGCAGCTACGTGGGACATCCGCCGAGCAGTACGTCGCCGTCCTTGATTCGCCCGAAGGCCCCTCCATCGTCGTGGGCGTGAACACCACGACCGGCGTCGTGACGGCCTACTCCGTCGCAGCCATCGCGCCGTCGGACCGAAGCCTCGAGCTCTGGTACATCGGTGATGGCCAGGCGCCACTGGCGCTCGGCGTCCTCGACGAGGTCGGCGCGCGGATCGAGGTCGCGACCGCAGGTATTCGGGGTTTCAGCCCTTCCGGCGCAATCTTTGCGGTGACGGACGAGCCGCGGGGTGGCTCGCCGACCGGCGACCCGACCGGCCCGGTCGTCCTTGCCGGCGGCCTCGTGAGGGCCCTGTAAACAGCACAGGGGAGATGCGCTGCCGCGGATAGGCACGTGTCACGGATTCGTGCACACTCCGACGGGGTCAAGGGCGTTCAGGGGACGGTTGCGGGTCGCTGGCGGGCGGGTCGCGCCGATCGTGTGCATGGGGTTGGTGGACAAGGTTGCCGGCGACGATCTGTTCGAGTTGATCGACCAGATCGCCAGGGCGGAAAAGCTCGAGCAAGGCCACGAGCTTCTTCGCAGCGCGCTCGGGACCTATGGGCTCGAGCACGTCGTCTATATCGCCGTGAACCTGCCGAGCGACAAGCGCGACAGGCCCCTGGTGGCGATGACTTACTCTGCCGAGTGGCAGAAACACTACGCCCAGCGGGACTATGTCGACATCGATCCGGTGGTTAAGGCCGGTATCGGCGGCATCCTGCCGGTCGACTGGGAATCGCTCGATCGCAAACACCCCACCGTCAAGAAGTTCTTCGGCGAGGCGCAGGAGTTCAAGGTCGGCCCCCAGGGCATCTCCGTGCCCGTGCGCGGCCGTCACGGCGAGTTTGCCCTGTTCTCCGTGACCAGCAATGTCTCGCCGCAGGAATGGTCGCGGCTCAAGCAGCTCCTGATGCGCGACCTGATGCTGCTGGCCTACAACTTCCACTCCTTCGCCCTCAAGGCGGAGCAGATCGAGGACAGCGAGGGCTATCGCGAGAAGCTGTCTTTCCGCGAAAGCGAGTGCCTGCGCTGGACAGCGATGGGCAAGTCGGCATGGGACACCGGCCAGATCATGGGCGTGTCCGAGCGCACGGTGAAGTTCCACCTCGAGAACGCGCGCTCCAAGCTCCACGCGATGAACACAACTCATGCCGTGTCCAAGGCAATTAGTCTCAACCTGATCGCGCTATACTGACGGCGCCATAGTTCGGATTGGATTGAGTTCCCTAATCCTTTGTTACGACGCGCTCTGTTTGATCGCGGCAGCCGCACCCGCATGGGCGTGACCTGCCCCATCGGACAGGTGGCCTGAAACCATGGTCGGCCTAGACTTTCTCCCATGCGCTCGGATGCGACAAGGAAGAGGCCAGTCATGATCCGAGTAGTTCAAAGAAATCAGCGTGGCATGTACCCGCGCGAAATCGATGCAATGCACCGTCTGCGCCGCAAGGTCTTCCACGAGCGCATGGGCTGGGATGTCGCCGTCATTCGGCAGTGGGAAATAGATGGCTTCGATGTCTTCGACCCGCTCTACCTCCTTTCCATCGATCACAATGACCGCGTCGTCGGATCCCTGCGTCTGCTGCCGACGACCGGGTTCACGATGATCAACGACGTGTTCTCCGACCTCCTTCCCGACGGCAACCCCATCCACAGCCCGTTGATCTGGGAATCGAGCCGCTTCTCCGTCGACCACGAGGCCGACGTTCCGATCGGTCCGAACGGCATCAGCCGGGCTACCGCGGAACTGGGCCTGGCGATGAACCAGATCGGCATGCGGCTCGGCCTGAGCCACATCGTCACCGTCTACGACGCGATCGTGCATCGCACCCTTCGCAAGGCGCGTTGCGCCGGCGAGCCGATCGGCCCGGCGAAGCGGGTCGGCGGCACGCTCGCCTACGCAGTCTTCTTCGAGGTCAGCGCCGAGACCGAGCGCGCCACACGAGCGGCGAGCGGGATCTACGGCCCGGTCCTCGAGGATGAAATGGAGGTCATGCCCCAGCTCAAGGTGGCGTGATCCGGATACCGCGGAGGGGCTCCCCGGCGGATTCAAACGGTCGTCGCAACATTGATTGCGTCCACCTACAGGAGCCACTCGTCAAGCGCCTCGGCGGGCGTTTTCCAGCCGAGCGTCTTTCGCGGCCGGGCGTTGAGTGTGGCCGCAACGGCGGCGATCTCCTCGAC
>CAXNGA010000269.1:0-3692 GCA_964201375.1 Kaistiaceae bacterium | reverse complement strand
CGAGCACGGCCGCATCGGTCGGAAGCGGTTCGGTGCCGGGCACGAAGCCGTTCTGCTGCAGGATGTAGGCGACGATGTTCGCGTAGGTCTCGTCGTCAAGGCCACCCGGGTTGCCCATCGGCATCGTCGTGTGGATCTTGTCCCAGAGCGCGGAGACCGGGCCAGGCAGCCAGTGGGCGAACCCGTCGCCGGCGAGCGGCGGCGCAAAGCCGGTCATGAGGTCCGCGCCATGGCAGCCGGCGCAGTTCGCGGCGTAGGCGTCGGCACCAGCGGTCGCCTGCTCTGCGGTGAAGGTCACCGGAACGAGGGCGGCGGCAGGCACAGGCGCGGCTGCGGCCGGTTCGGCGGCCGGAACCGGAGCGGGGGCCGCAGCCTCGGGCAGCGGCACCGGGTCGCTCGAAAGAGTGCGCAGGTAGGCGATCAGGTTGTGGCGCTCGGCGACGTCGGCGATGCCGCCGAACGGCATCGTCGTGCCGGGAACCGCTTCCTGCGGGTTGTGCAGGAAGGCGTCGAGGTGCGCGAAGGTCCAGGTTTCGCCGGCGGCGTTCTGCGCCTGCATGGCGGCCGAGTAGGTGAAGCCAGGGTGATGTCCGACCTGGGCGCCGACGACGCCCCAAAGGTTGGGGCCGAAGCCGTTCGGGCCGTCCAACGTGAGGGTGTGGCAACCGGCGCACTGGGAAGCAGCCATCTCGCCTGCGGCAACGTCAGCGGCGGCAATCATCGGTCCGATTACGTCGGCGCCAACCTCCTCGCCGGCAACCATGGGGACGTCGAGGGCCATCGGCTCCGCCGAAAGCGTCCGGAGGTAGGCGATGACCTGGGCGCGCTGGAAGTCATCCGCGATGCCGCCGAACGGCATGGTCGTACCCGGGATCGCCGCCTGCGGGCTCTTCAGGAACGCATCCAGGTGCTCGTAGGTCCAAGTCTCCCCTTCGGCGTTTTCGTTCTGGATCGCGGCCGAGTAGCCGAAGCCAGCGTGGCCGCCAATCGGCGCGCCGAGAACGTTCCACAGGTTCGGACCAAAGCCGTTGGTGCCGCCCTCGGTGAGAGTGTGGCAACCAGCGCACTGAGAGATCGCGGCTTCCATGCCAGCCCGGTCTTCGCCGGCTTCGGCGATCATGGCCAGGAGCACCATGTTGCCGCCCGCTGCGGCTACGTCGCCCGTCACATCGCCATGTTCAAGGCTTGCTTCCTCGTGGGCCGGCTCTTCCGGTCCGAACAGGCTCTCGGCGACGATCCGAAGGGTCACGAGCACAAGCAAGGTGCCCAAAACCGCGCCAGCAATCTTGTTGAACATGTTGCGCCCCAGCTCCGCAAATCGCCGTGATGATTGAAGGTAGTCGGCCGCCCCTCAGCAGCCGAATGCACGCCGACCTGCGCCGGCTTGTGCGGCGGAAGCTATAGGCGTTTGACGAAATGATGCAACAACTAACCCCGGCTCCAAAGTGCCGCAGGATGCGACACTATGGGCAGCAAACAGGCGGTTTGCTGCCCCCTTTGTTGACCGCGAAACCGCGGCGGGATAGTCGGCGCCCTCATTGATGGCGGACTGCGGCATTCCGGTCACAGGGCCGTGATGGTCAACCGAATCAGGGCGGCTTCCATGTTGAGAGTGGTCTTCCAGGGCGAGCGGGGTGCCAATTCGCACATCGCGATCGAGGAACGCTTCCCCGGATCGAAGGCCGTTCCGGCGGCCACGTTCGAGGACTGCTTTGCCGCGATCACCGCAGGCGAGGTCGATCTCGGCCTCATCCCCATCGAGAACTCGCTCGCCGGGCGAGTGGCGGATATCCACCATCTCCTGCCCGCCTCGGGGCTCCACATCATCGGCGAGCACTTCCTGCCGATCCACTTCCAGGTGATGGCCCTCCCTGGCGCTTCGCTCGAGTCGATCCGCACCGTCCACAGCCACGTCCACGCGCTCGGCCAGTGCCGGCGAATCATCCGGCGGTACGGCTGGAAGGCGATCGTCGAGGGCGACACTGCTGGCGCGGCGCGCGAGATCGCCGAGCGCGGCTCGCTCGAGATGGCGGCGCTCGCGCCCCGGCTCGCAGCGAGCCTTTACGGGCTCGACGTCCTGGCGGAGGACGTCGAGGACGCCGCGCACAACACCACGCGCTTCGTCGTGCTGTCGCGGACGCCGGAACGGCCATCGCCGGACGGCACGGTCATCACCACGTTCGTGTTCCGCGTCCGCAACGTGCCCGCGGCGCTCTACAAGGCACTCGGCGGCTTTGCCACCAACGGCGTCAACATCACCAAGCTCGAGAGCTACCAGCTCGACGGCGCGTTCGCTGCCACGCAGTTCTACGCCGATGTCGACGGCCACCCGGACGACAGCAACGTGAAACTCGCCCTCGAGGAACTCGCGTTCTTCACCGCCGAGGTGCGGATCCTGGGCGTGTATCCGGCCAGCCCGTTCCGGAAGACGCTGCCGGCGCCGGGGTAGGTTTCGGCAGTTGCGCGTGGGCAGGGCGGAGTAGCGGGCGAAAATGGCGAGCGAATAGCGAGTAGCGAATAGCGAATAGCGAGTAGCGATCGAGAAGCGAGTGGCGAGTGGCGAGCAAACAGCGACACCCACACTCGTTGCGAAGAGGCAACAGGCGCGGCCGGCTTCCTTACTGCTCCTACTCGCTACTCGCTACTCGCTATTCGCTATTCGCTACTCGCTACTCGCTACTCGCTACTCGCTACTCGCTATTCGCTACTCGCTTTTGCCACCGGCCCGATCACGAACCTCGACCGCGCCGGCGGCGCCTTCTCGGCGGCCAGCCGTTCGAGGCTGACATAGTCCGTCTTGCCGTTGCCGAGCAGCGGCAGGTCGTCCACCACGAGGATGCGATCGGGCACGGCGAGCTCCGTGGAGCCCTGCGCGCGGGCAGTGCGGAGGATCGAATCCCGCGTCAGTTCGTGCGCGGTAGTGATGATGACGAGCGCCTCGCCCTTCCGGTCGTCGGGGATCGACACCACTGCGTGGGCGTGTTGCGGCCAGGCGGCGACGATGAAGGCCTCCACCGCGGTGAGCGAGACCATCTCGCCCGCGATCTTCGCGAACCGCTTTGCGCGGCTGACGATGGTGACGTAGCCGTCGGCATCGAGCTTCACGATGTCGCCGGTGTCGTGCCAGCCTCCGGGCGGCGGGCGGAGGCGGTTCGGCTCGGACGGGAAGTAGTAGCCGGCCATCACGTTGGGGCCGCGGATGTGGAGTCGCTTGCCTGCGGTGATCCCCTCCATGTCCTCGAGCTTCATCTCGATGCCGGGAAGGAGCGGGCCGACCGTGCCGGGGCGGTTGTGGTCCGGCCGGTTGACGGCAACCACCGGGGACGCCTCGGTGACGCCATAGCCTTCGAGAATCTCGATGCCGCAGCGGTCGCGCCAGAGTTCGCGCGTGTGCTCCTTCACCCGCTCGGCGCCGAGCACCATCAGGCGGATCGTGCGGAAATCGTCGGGGCCGGCCGACTTCGCCCAGCGGGCGGCGAAGGTGTCGATGCCGACCATGATGGTCGCCTTCACCTCCTTCGCGAGCTTCGGTATCTCGTCATAGTAGAGCGGCGACGGGTAGAGGACGCCCTTGAAGCCGATGACGATCGGCAGGAACAGGCCGGCCATCAGCCCGAAGGCGTGGAACACCGGCAGCGGGTTGAGCATGATGTCGTCGTCGAGGCAGTCGATCGAGGCCTGGACCTGCTCGA
>CAXNGA010000268.1:0-3702 GCA_964201375.1 Kaistiaceae bacterium | reverse complement strand
TGCATGTTGATCATCGACAAGCCGTCCGACACCATCGTCCCGCTGCCGATCTCGCAGAACAGAGGATTGTCGTGCTGTTGATTGGTGCCGAAGTTCGAGCCGGTCTGGTGGACCTTGTTGAGATTCCACCCAATGGCGCGAATATAGTGGACGGCCGCCGAGCTGTCGCCGAAGACGAGGTTCAACAGTCGGTTGTTGCTGCTTCGTGACACCACAGTCTGCAGCCAATGGTTGACGCTGTAGATGGAATAGGTTCGCCCTTCGCGCAAGAACGGACGCAACAGGCGCGGCACCACCACAGCGGCGAGCAAAGACAGCAGGATTCCCCCGAACACGCTGTATGCGGAGACCTTCGCCAAGACATAGATGGTCTCCTCGAGATCATCGCTCTTCAACTGCCAGTAGCTGAGCAAGAGGAAGGGCAGCGGCACCACAAGCGTCAAAAATCCTACGATCTGGATGCCCTCGTAGAGGACACGGCGTAGCCTCGTGCAAGGCAGCCCGGCCACCTTGCAGTAGTCGGCAGTGGTCTGCATGGCCGGGGAACCATGCCAGCGCTCACCCGCCGGGATCGACTGCCGGCGCTGCAGCGAAGAAGAATGGCCAAGCTGCGAGCTATCGCCCATCTCGGTGTCGATGTCGAGAACGCTGCCCTCGCCGACGAATGCGTCACGACCGATCCGCACCGGACCGGTGTGGATGTAGCCGGCCTCGGCGCGAAAGCCGAGCACCGTGGATTCCTTGCGCAGGATGGTGTTGTCGCCGATCGCAATGAGATCCGTGCAGACTGGCACGGCGCGCGACTCAATGACCGTGTTGTGACCGAGCTTCGCGCCAAGAAGATTGAGGTAGAGGCTGTAGAACGGGCTGCCCTTGAACATCACGACAGGAGCACTGCGGATCAACGTTTTAACTACCCAGAAGCGGTAATAGCGCCAACCCCAGATCGGAAAGGATTCCTCTTTCCATCTGCCGATAATCACCCACTTGCCGACGACAGAGAAAGCTGTCCAGCCGAAGAAAACGACAATTGCCAGCGCCGAGCTGCGGACGTAGAGCCAGAGCGGATCACTGAGCATCTCGTTCACCCAGTGCAGCCCGTAGTTGGAGCACCAGAGCAAGATGAAGCTGTAGCCGAGATGAAACATCAACTGTCCCGCGCCGCACGTCCAATAGGCCAGGCTGGAAGCGCGGTGGGCAGGCTGTGACTCCGTGATGGTCGCCGCTCCGCGGGCCTGGCGCTGCATGTGAGCGGCGAGTTGTGCTGCGGTGGGGCAGAGGTAAATGTCCCGCATCGACGCAGTGCCCCACCCGTCCCGTGTACGCAGCCGCGCACAGAGCCGCGCCATCAGGAGCGAGTTGGCTCCGAGGTCGTCGAAGAAGTGAGCTTCCACGGAGACGTCGTCACGCGTGAGCACGTCGCAGATTGACTTGACGATGAATCGCTCCGCGTCGTCGCGGGCGGCGATCAAGGGAGCCCCTTCGGCGACGCCCTTTGTTGAGGGCGGAGGAAGCTGTCGCAAATCGATCTTGTCCGAGACGGTCATCGGCAGAACCGGCAGTTCCTCAAGGTAGGCCGGCAACATGAAGTCGGGCAGTAGCCTCTTGAGTTCGCGGGAGATCTCGATCCGGGACAGCGGAGGCGCGTTGCTCCTCAGAGCGTAGTAGGCGACCAGTTCCAGGCGCTCGGGACTGGGTTGCCACGTCGTCACCACCGCTTGTCCGATCGACGGCAGCTCAAGCAAGACGGCCTCAATCTCGCCGAGCTCGATGCGGTGTCCGCGAATCTTCACCTGGCTGTCGACGCGTCCGTGATATTCGATTTCTCCGTCCGCACTCAGCCGTCCGAGGTCACCGGTGCGGTAGATGCGCCGGGATGGATTGTTCGGCAGGTCGAGGAAGTCGGGTATGAATTTTTGCTCGGTCAGGTCGGGGCGGTTGAGGTAGCCAACTGCCAGCCCGACTCCGGCGATACCAATCTCCCCCATCTCCCCGGGCGCGGCCAGAGCCGGACGCTCAGGATCGAGGATCGCTATCGAATAGCTCGGCAGCGGGCGGCCGATGGTGACCGGCTTTGCGGGATCGAGCACGCTCATGGTCGCCGTGACCGTCGCCTCGGTCGGGCCGTAGGTGTTGAGCATTGTAAGGCCCGGGCGCGACCAGCGCACGACGAGACTGTGCGGGCAAGCTTCACCACCCACGAGGATCAAGCGCAGATCCGGCAAATCGCTCTCGATCGAGGACAGCAGTGTCGGACTGCAAGCGAAGCAGGTGACGGCGTTGTCGAGAAGAAACCCCGCCAGTTCTTCCCCGATCAGCGTCTGCTCGCCCGGCGCCGGCACCAGCGTGGCACCACCGGCGAATGGCACCCAGATCTCCTCGACCGAAAAGTCGAAGGCGATGGTCATGCCTTGGTAGACCCGGTCACCTGACCGGTAGCCGTAGCTTTGGGCGGCCACGCGAACGAAATTGCAGACACTGCGGTGCTCGATGACCACGCCCTTCGGCCTGCCCGTGGTCCCGGATGTGTAGAGAATGTAGCAAGTATTGTCGGCGGGCATCACAGCCTCGCCGGCGCGCAACGGCGCTGCCGACATGGACGCGCGTTGCGGCTCAACTTCGTCAATCAGCAGGTGCGGCACAGACAGGCGCTGCACCTTTTCCCGGTAGGACGCAATCGAGATCACCAGCCGCAGCCCGGCATCCTCGATGATGAAAGCCATCCTCTGTTCGGGGAAAGCGACGGCCAACGGCACGTAGGCTGCGCGCGCCTTCATAACGGCAAGCATTGTCACGTAGGTGTCGACCGAACGGTTGAGCAACAGGCCGACCCGGTCGCCTGGGTTCACGCCGCGCTCGATCAGCAGCCGGGAAAGTTGGTTGGCGCGGCCATCGATCTCGGCGTAGGACCATACTCTGCCTTCGCAGATGACGGCGGGGCTCGATCCGTTGCGCCGCGCGATCTCCTCGAAGAATTCGTCGAGGCGCTCTCCGGTCGCCCCCGGATCGCGCAGGTCTTCTCCGACAATGAATTGTGGCGCACGTGCCGACAAAGCTATCCCCGCGTGCCCGGGCGTGCCGATGTCTGCCCCGTCCCGACGATCATGAGTCGCGTTGTCCTGCATCGAGCCACCCCAGCCTTGCCACGAGTTCGGACGATCGACCCGTGGCCCAGGTCGAGCGGCGGAATCTCCGGCACGGTGTTTCCCCCTGCGAGCAATGCCGAGTCTCGACCTACCGAAAAGCCGTAGCGTGGGCCGCGGTTGTGTAGTGGCAGGCATTGTGGAGGTCAACTGCCCCACTCTTTGCTTGTTATCTGCCCTTCGCTCTACCAGCGGTCAGCCCTTGTTTCACAAGTCGATCGGCTTTACGAGAGGACACTCATCGCCGTCAGCCAAACTTCTTCGGCGAATCACCGAGCGTGTTCCCTGACGCAGGTGACGACGGTTCTGTTGATCCGCTCACCGGCGCCGGATCGGCTGGGTTTGCCCAAACCAACTCCGCTTCAGATCAAAAGCGACCTAAAAGGGAGCGATTCGAGGGCAACCCGACCCTTGGGCCGTCGCCGCCGTGTCGTCGACGAACGGTCTATTGTGCACCGCGGTGCTTTCCTTTGCCTCAATGACCTGGAAGCACTATTTGTGACGTCCTTTCCAGTGGCGCCAAACGATCGAGCACCATGCGTTCTCCTGCGCCCGTTAC
>CAXNGA010000267.1:0-3719 GCA_964201375.1 Kaistiaceae bacterium | reverse complement strand
GTGCCTTCTCGAGGCCTGTTGACGCTGTAAGACAAGTTGGCATCGCGACCGTGCCGGACGACCCAATCTCCGATCGCGGACCAGGCCTCGGGCTTGAAGGTGCGGCCGGTGATGTTCCCGCTTGCGGCGTCCATAGCGACCAGATTGTGCGGGCCGGCAGCATCGAGGCGCTTCAGGAAGTCGAGCGCCTCGTCGACATTGAGGTCGGGCGCGCTCATTGCAGACCTCCCACCTTCGGCAGGAGCAGCGCGGCGATCTCAGCGTCCTCGTCGGCGGGCCAGCGGACGTGGCAGCTGACGATCTGCTTGGCCGGGACATTGAACCCCCGCGCCACGATCACGAGCAGCACCGCCCCGGCGTCTGGGCCCGCGTAGGCGATGTCCGGACCCATCTCGCCTGGCATCAGCTCGCGCACCCGGAAGAAGCGGTCTGGCTGGTCGGCGAAGAACGCCCGATCCAGATCCGCTGCCCACTCCGCGTCGAACACCAGCCCGTCCCAGTCGCGCTGGCCGGAGGAGCCTTCGTCGGAAGGGGCCACCATCACTGCGCCGCTCATGCCGCTACCCTGATGCCGAGCCGGTCCAGGTCGTGGCGCTCGCCGACGGTGAGGCTTTGCAGGCCGCGTCGCTGCATCTCCGGCCCGACGAAGTCGAGCCAAGGACCGACACGATCACTTCGCAGGAGGGCAACCAGCACGCAGCCATCTTCGATGGCTGGCCGCAGCGCCGCCTCGAAGGGCTTGTAGTCGAGTGGCGCGCCCCCGCCCCAAAGACACATGAAGTTGGCGCGGCGGAGCGCCCACCTTAGCGTGGCCTCGTCGAAGTCAGAGGGCAGGGCTCCCGGCTGTCCGCGGTCGAAGGAGTCGCCGTCCAGCAGGATGTAGAGCGACTGGGCCTTATCGAGCGCGCGGCGGCTGGCCCGATTCTGTGGCTGCCCTGGGCGGATGAAGATGCTGCGGGTCGCGTAGCCTGCTGAGATCGGCAGTTGCACGACCTCTCGTTCCGTGGCAATGTACATCTGTTGCAGATCGAAGTTGAAGGCTCGCCGGTTGCAGACGGCGGGCCTTTTTCGATTTTTGGCCATCGACGACGATCTCCGGTGAGACTTGGATATCTGGAGGGAGCGACGCTGTTGCTTGCGCGCTCTCGTCTGGTGGACCGAGCGTTGTCCGGTTACGCTCTCATTTCGATCCGGCCGCGGCGATCTTCCGGGAGATTTTACGCCAGCATCGATCGCGGGCTCGCGCCCGCGTCACTCACGCCGCCCGATCCGTAGGGACGACCTGCATTTCAAGCCACGCCTCCACATCCTGGAGGCGATAGTAGATGCGTGCCCCGCCCTCGGAGGCGACGTAGTCGGGGCCGACCTTCCGGCCGCGCCATGATGCGAGGGTTCTAACCTCGACACCGAGGAGAGCCGCAAGCTCCGATGGTAGTAGCAGGCCCACACGGGCGCGGAGTTCTGCGCCGGGGACTTGGGCGCTGGCTGGTTCCGTATTCTCCAAGGGGGGACCTCGCTGTGTTCGCGAGGCCAATATAGGGGCCGGCAACGTTGTAAGACCCCTTGCATCCAGCAGTTATTTTTCTGTTGCTAATCGCTCGAAGGAGGTCCGAATACATTCGAGCGGCGCAGCCGACCTCTAGTGCGTTCGACGGTCTTCTTGTCGGGGTTTTTCCCCTCACCGACCATCCTCTCCTTCGCGACCCGTCGTGCCGCCGCGGTCTGGCTCCCGGTCCGCTTGAGTTCCTGCTGCGCGATTTGCTGAAGCCTGCGCTCCTGCGCGAGAACCGGCTTCGCCCCTTTGCTCCGGCCGTGCGCTCGCTCCTTGGCGTGTTGATGCTCTAGAAGCGCCATGAACCCGACGAGGAGGGACCCGTTGCGAAGCTCTTTTGTCTCGTCGGCGGTCGAAACAGCGGGCGAGCGAGGGAAGGGGTCGTCGAGGTCGTAGAACGTCCGCAGCGCCTGGGCAGCGCGGAGAAGCCAGAATAGGCTCTCGTCGGTCTCTCGGATGGTCGCCATCTCCTGGTTCGACCGGCGGATCGCGTGCTCGCCCATTTCATCGGCCCGACGCTTTGCTTCGTCGGAGGGCTCTCCCTTCTCGGTGAGTGCCCGCCGGGCACGGATGCTCAGTGGCGGTCCGCCCAGCGGCGGCTTCCGTTCCGCGCCAGCTCGCGCCACCCGCTTCACCAATTCGTCGGAAGCGTCGTCCGGGCGGAACTCGCTGGCGAACGTGCGGTCATCCCGGAGGATGCCGAAGCGGGGCGGCGCAGCGAGGGTCATTTGACGTCCCGATGCAGGTCGACTGCGCGAAGCTGGGTGTACCTGCGCAGGCTGTCCCAGGAACGGTGTCCCGTCACCAGCGCAACCTGCTCGATAGCGTACCCCGCCTCGAAGAGTCTGGAGGCGCCATCATGCCGGCAGTCGTGAAAATTGAGGTCGTCGATGCCCGCGATCTTCGTCGCCCGCTGAAAGGCGGTGGACACACTCTGTGGGCCGTACGGGAAGATCCTGGGACCCTTCCGGGGCTGGCGCAGGATGATCTCGAGCGGATCGACGACGGCGCCCCCGATGACCGTCGGGCCGCGAAGCAGGGGCACCAGCTGATCGTTGCCGGCCTTCCGGCGCGGGTGCTTCCGGTTCCGGATCAGGATCGTCCGGTCGGCTTCATCAAGGTCCGCCCACAGGAGGCCGACGATCTCGCTGAGCCTCATCGCCGTCGCAATGGCGAACGGGACGATGTCCTGCATCGGGATCAGCCGAGGATTCCTCCGCCAGACGACGTCGAGCGCGGCGATCTCCGCTCCGGTCGGTCGGCGCTGTCTTTCCTTGGGGCGGGCAATCCTGCCAGCATGGCCCAAGCCGCTGCGTGCGGCGCGCAGGGACGCAAGCACGGCGCTGCTTGACGTCTCGAGGCCCAGCACGGGGCCGGCGTGGCGGATGATCGTCGAGATGTAGGAGAGGTCCTGGAGGATCGTGGCCGGACCAGCGCCCTGCGCTTCCCGACGGCCGGCGAAGTCGTTGAAGGTGGCGACACGGAACTCGGCGAGCCGCCGCGCTCCGAGGTCCTTCTCGATCGCGGCGATGGCCTGGTCCTTAGAGCGGCTAAATGCCCGCACCGCCGCGGTCTGCCCGCGGTAGGCCGCGACAAGCTCGCCGAAGGTCACACGTCGGGCTGCGTCCGGCCGCTCGCCGCGGTCGAGGCGGTGCTCTTGCCCGCGCGCCCAGACGACAGCATCTTTGCGGTTGGCGAAGGTCTTGGACGAGCTCGTCTCCCCGGTCTTTCGGACCTGAGCTTGCCAGCGATCGCCGCGCTGTACGATGGTCGCCAAGGGTGCTCCGCTGCTGCAAATCCGCTGCAGTGAGAGCAGCGAAAGACGGTATCAGGACTGCATCCTAGTGCAGCGAAACTGCAGCAGCAATGGACCAAGCCGCGAAAATGGCTGAAAAATCCGCACAATTCTGCCGTTCTCGCTTCGCCGTCGCTCCGATGATGGACTGGACGGACCGGCACTGCCGCGTCTTCCATCGCCGGCTGACGCGGAATGGGCTCCTATACACGGAGATGGTCACGGCCGAGGCGATCCTGCGCGGTGACCCGGAGAGGCTGCTCGGCTTCGACCCCGAGGAGCGGCCCGTTGCGCTTCAGCTCGGCGGGGCCGACCCGGCGCGGCTCGCGGAGGCGGCGCGGATCGGGGCGGGGTTCGGCTATGTCGAGATCA
>CAXNGA010000266.1:0-3727 GCA_964201375.1 Kaistiaceae bacterium | reverse complement strand
TCAGATGAACGCCCGCAGTTCGATGCTCCATGTCCGGATCGACGACGACGTGAAGGCGCGGGCGACCGCGGCACTGTCCGAGATGGGCCTGTCGGCTTCCGATGCGGTGCGCCTCCTGTTCCATCGCATCGCCGCCGATCAGGCCTTTCCGCTGGAACTCAAGGTACCCAACGCCGAGACCCGCGCGGCGCTGGCCGAGGCGAGAAAGATGATGCGCAGCGGCAAGGCGCGTTTCGACAGCGCCGATGCTCTCCTCGCCGGCCTTGAAACCCCCGACGACCGGTAAGCGCGCGGTCCCGCCGCGACGCGCGGACTACACGAAGTCCTTCCACAAGGACTGGGAAAGGCTGTCCCGCACCGGGCGATACAACATGGGCCTTCTGAAGGAGGCGATGTTGCTCCTGATCGCCAATGACGGGCCGCCTGGTCCGGAGTGGAAGGATCACCCACTCAAGGGACGGTGGACCGGCTCCCGCGAGTGCCATATCGGCGGCGACTTCCTTCTCATCTACCAGGTCGATGAGACCGCCGGGCCGGGCGGGACGATCGTCTTCGTCCGTGCCGGAACACACAGCGAGCTGTTTCAGGAATGAGGGTTCGGGTTCAGGTTGCAGGGTTCAGGTTGCAGGGCTGCCCCCTGACCCCTGACCCCTGACCCTTGGAGGAGCGCCGTGAAGGGCTACCGTGACCTGCTGGTCTGGCAGAAGGCGATGGACCTGGCCCAGGGGGTCTATAAGGCGGCACGTCAGTTGCCGCGCGAGGAGCAGTACCGCCTCACCTCGCAATTGCCCCGGGCCGCCGCATCTGTTCCCGCCAGTATCGCCGAGGGGTATCAGCGCGGCACGAGGAAGGACCATGCGAATTTCATCAGCATTGCCCGAGGCTCTCTGGCGGAGACCGAGACCTTCGTCATGCTGGCGAGCCGCGTAGGTTTGCTTCCGGAACCGAAGGCTGCCTCGATTCTGGATCTGGCCGACGAAGTCAGCCGCATGCTCTACTCACTCCGCCGTCGCCTCTCCTCGCCCCCTTCCCGCTCCGATCCCTGACACCTGATCCCCGACACCTGATCCCTCGAACCTGCCCCTCGACCGATGACCGCCGCCATCCCCTCCGTCTCCGTCACCTACGCCCGCAGCGGCGCTTCGACGAAGGCGAACGAACTCGGCATGCGGCCGATGCAGGCGCTCGCCTATGACCGGCGTGGCGAGCAGTACCTCCTGATCAAGTCGCCGCCGGCGTCGGGGAAGAGCCGGGCGCTGATGTTCATCGCGCTCGACAAGCTCGCCAACCAGGGCGTCCGGCAGGCGATCATCGTCGTGCCCGAGAAGGCGATCGGCGCGAGCTTCAACGACGAGCCGCTCTCCAAGTTCGGCTTCTTCGCCGACTGGACGGTCGTACCGAAGTGGAACCTCTGCAACGCCCCCGGCGAGGACGGCGGCAAGGTCAACTCCGTCCGCGCCTTCCTCGACAGCGCGGACAGGGTACTCGTCTGCACCCACGCTACGTTCCGCTTCGCGGTGGAACGGTTCGGCGTGGAGGCATTCGACGATCGGCTGATCGCGGTCGACGAGTTCCACCATGTCTCGGCGACATCGGGGGTACTCGGCGCGCAGCTCACCGCGCTCATCGCCCGCGACCGCGTCCACATCGTCGCGATGACCGGCTCCTACTTCCGCGGCGACGCGGAGGCCGTGCTGTCGCCGCAGGACGAGGCGAAGTTCGAGACGGTGATCTACACCTACTATGAGCAGCTCAACGGCTACGAGCACCTGAAGCAGCTCGACATCGGCTACTATTTCTACTCCGGCGCCTATGCCGACGACATCCTCCGCGTGCTCGACCCCGCCGAGAAGACGATCGTCCACATCCCGAGCGTCAACGCACGCGAGAGCACGAAGGACAAGATCAAGGAGGTCGAGCACATCCTCTCGGCCCTCGGCGAGTGGGACGGCACCGACCCCGTGACCGGCTTCCAGCGCGTCCGCACGCCGTCCGGCCGGGTGCTGAAGATCGCCGACCTCGTCGACGACGACCCGGCCAGGCGCGAGCGCGTGGCGACGGCGCTGAAGGACCCCGCGCACAAGAACGACCGCGACCACGTCGACATCATCATCGCCCTCGGCATGGCCAAGGAGGGTTTCGACTGGATCTGGTGCGAGCACGCGCTGACCATCGGCTACCGCTCCAGCCTGACGGAGATCGTCCAGATCATCGGCCGCGCCACCCGCGACGCGCCGGGCAAGACGCGTGCCCGCTTCACCAATCTCATCGCCGCCGTGGATGCCTCAGACGAGGCGGTGACCGAGGCGGTCAACGACACCCTCAAGGCGATCGCCGCGAGCCTCCTGATGGAGCAGGTGCTGGCGCCGCGCTTCGAGTTCAAGCCGAAGAACCCCGGCAACGGCCCATCGGCCGGCTTCGACTACGGCGCGGGCGGTTACGACCCGAAGAAGGAGAACGTCGGCTTCAACGCCGCCACGGGACAGCTCGAGATCGAGATACGCGGCCTTGTCGAGCCGAAGAGCCCGGAGGCGCGGCGCGTCGTGGCCGACGACCTCACCGACCTCGTCGCGGCGTTCGTCCAGAACCGCAGCAACCTCCAGCAGGGCATGTTCAACACCGAACTGGTGCCCGAGGAACTGACGCAGGTCCGCATGGGGAAGATCGTCAAGGACCGCTACCCCGGCCTCGACGACGTCGACCAGGAGGCGATCCGCCAGCACGCCATCGCCGCGCTGAACCTCACCCAGAAGGCGAAGGACGTCGTCCTCCGCGGTTTCGACCTCGACGATGGCAGGAGCGCCAACACCGCCTTCGTCGACGGCGTCCGCCGCTTCGCGATGGACGTGCGCGAACTCGATATCGACCTCATCGACCGCATCAACCCGTTCGGCGAGGCATACGCGATCCTGTCCAAGACGATGACCGAGCAGAGCCTCCGGCAGGTGCAGGCGATCATCAATGCGCGCAAGGTGAGCCTCTCGCTCGACGAGGCGCGCGAGCTGGCGAAGCGGGCGCTGCGCTTCAAGCAGGAGCGCGGGCGCCTGCCGTCGATCACCTCGCCCGACGCCTGGGAGAAGCGGATGGCCGAGGGCGTGGCCTTCCTCGCCCGGAAGACGGCCGAGGCGGCGGGTTGAGCGATCTCACCGACGAGGAACTCCTCGACCAGCTCGGCATCAAGCCCGAGAAGGAGAAACCGGCGGCGCACTCGGCCCGCGAGGAGCGCGTCATCGCCGGGTTCGAGGACATCCAGCGCTTCGTCGACAGGCACGGCCGCGCGCCGCAGCACGGCGAGGACCGCGACATCTTCGAGCGGCTCTACGCCGTCCGTCTCGACCGGCTTCGGGAACTCGAAGACTGCCGCACGCTCCTGCTGCCGCTCGACCGGCAGGGCCTCCTTGCCCTCGGTCCGCAGCCCGCAGGCTTCTCGGACGGCGACGACGACGCGGCGCTTCTGGCCCAGCTCGGGGTCGACGAGACGCAGCAGCCACTCGGCGACCTCCAGCACGTTCGGTCCGCGGCCGAAAAGCGCGTTGCCGACGAGATCGCCAACCGCGAGCGATGCGCCGATTTCGACCGCTTCCGCCCTCTCTTCGAGGCCGTTCAGAAGGAGCTCGACAGCGGCATCCGCCAGACCCGCCGGTTCGAGCGGAAGGCCGAGATCGAGCCCGGCCGCTTCTACATCGTCGGCGGCCAGAAGGCCTACGTCGCTTCGATGGACGAGCCG
>CAXNGA010000265.1:0-3743 GCA_964201375.1 Kaistiaceae bacterium | reverse complement strand
CGCGCAATTGAGCAGGGCGACCGAGAGTCCTCTCCACCACGAACGGCACCCGCCGTCACGGATCTACCCCGACGCGGGCGGGCCCGGGTGGCTGGTTGCCCACCATCTGGGCAAGAGCTTCCGGACGAACCGGGTGGTGGACGACGTTTCGATCGCGGTCGCGCGCGGCGAGGCGGTGGGGCTGCTCGGGCCGAACGGCGCCGGGAAGACCACCGTCTTCTACCTCATCACCGGCCTGATCCGCGCCGATGCGGGGGCGATCGACCTCGACGGCCACCCGATCACGCGGCTGCCGATGTACCGTCGCGCGCGGCTCGGGATCGGCTACCTGCCGCAGGAAGCGTCGATCTTCCGCGGCCTCACGGTGGAAGCCAATATCCGCGCCATCCTGGAGCTGGTGGAGAAGGACCGGCACCGGCGGGAGGAACAGCTCGACGCGCTCCTCGACGAGTTCCACATCGCGCACCTGCGGAGATCGCAGGCACGGGCCCTGTCGGGCGGCGAAAGGCGGCGCTGCGAGATCGCCCGCGCCATCGCCGGGCGCCCGGCCTTCATGCTGCTGGACGAGCCCTTCGCAGGCATCGACCCGATCGCGGTCGGCGACATCCACGCGCTCGTCCGCCACCTCACCCGGCGCGGCATCGGCGTGCTCGTCACGGACCACAATGTGAGGGAAACGCTTGGCCTCGTGGACCGCGCCTACATCATCCACACCGGCCGCGTCCTCATGGAGGGACGGCCCGACGACATCATCACCAACGAGGATGTGCGACGTCTTTACCTTGGTGAGGAGTTTACGCTTTGATCGGGTGACGGACTACGCTAACAAGGGGGGCAAGCAAATTTTGGACCAAGCCCCGGTCGCGTAGCGTATGGCCCTCTCCCTCAAAGCCGAGCTTCGTACCAGCCAGTCCCTGGTAATGACACCGCAGCTGATGCAGGCCATCAAGCTGCTGCAGCTTTCGAGCCTCGATCTTGCTGCCTATGTCGACGCCGAGCTCGAGCGCAATCCGCTCCTCGAGCGGGTGGATGCCCAGGACGCCGGTCCCCCTGTTTCCGAAGAGCGCGGCGACGACCGCGCCGACACGGCGAGCGCGAATGATGGCGGCGACGGCGGCGAGGAAACCTGGGTCGACACCGAGTTCGCCAACGCGCCGCAGGCGATCGCCGAAAGACTCGATTCCGACCTCTCCAACGTATTTCAGGACGACAACCCGCGCGCCCTGACCGACGCGCCACCAGTGCTGCCGGTGGAAAGCTGGGCCACGGCGCCGAGCCGGCAGCCGGTCTCGTCGGCCGACTACAATCTCGAGGCGTTCGTCGCTGCCGGCAAGACCCTCCCGGAATTCCTAACCGAGCAGTTGGGACTTGCCACCACCGACCCGCAGGTGCGGATCGTCGGCGTGTCGCTCATCTCCGAACTCGACGAGGCGGGCTATCTCCGCACCGATCCGGCCGAACTCGCCCGGCGCCTCGGCGCCTCGACGGACCTCGTGAACCGGACGCTCGCGCACCTGAAGGCCTTCGAGCCGACGGGCGTGTTTGCGGCGAACCTGCAGGAATGCCTCGCCATCCAGCTCCGCGAGCGCGACCGGCTGGACCCCGCGATGGAGGCGCTGCTCGCCAACCTCGACCTCGTGGCAAAGCGCGACTATGCCGGCCTCCGCCGCCTCTGCGGCGTGGACGAGGCGGACCTGTCCGAGATGCTGGCGGAGCTCCGGCTCCTCAACCCGAAGCCCGGCGCCGGCTTCGATCACGCACCGCTCCAGACGCTGATCCCGGACGTGATGGTGACGCCAGGGCCGGACGGCGACTGGCGGATCGAGCTCAACAACGAGACGCTGCCGCGCCTCCTCGTCAACCACTCCTACTATTCCACGGTCTCGAAGACCTCCAAGAAGGACGGGGACAAGGCCTTTCTCGCCGAGCGCTTCCAGACGGCGAAATGGCTGGTCGACAGCCTCGACCGGCGGGCACGGACGATCCTCAAGGTCGCGACCGAGATCGTCCGCCAGCAGGACGGCTTCCTCGCCCACGGCGTGGCGCATCTCCGGCCGCTGAACCTCAAGGCAGTCGCCGACGCGATCTCGATGCACGAATCCACCGTGAGCCGCGTGACGTCCAACAAGTACATGGCAACGCATCGCGGCATCTTCGAGCTGAAGTACTTCTTCACCTCGTCGATCCCTGCGGCCGGCGGCGGCGAGGCGCACTCGGCGGAGGCGGTGCGCCATCACATCCGGACCCTCATCGACGGCGAGACCGACACCGCCCTCTCAGACGACACGATCGTGAAGCTCCTGCGGAAGCAGGGCATCGACATTGCCCGCCGGACGGTCGCCAAGTACCGCGAGTCCATGCACATCCCCTCCTCGGTCAACCGCCGACGCGACCGGAACGCACACCTTTGATTTAACTGGGTTTTTGCCCAAACATTGACTTCGGCGCCTGCCTTCCCTAGAAGGGCGCGGCGAAACGTTCGGGCTTGGGCCCCCTCGTGCATGGACCGGGTCGCGGCCCCTCAGGGCGGGCGGCGGCGGAAGAGCCGGAGAGCGCGCGATGTCGCCCCTCGAACGCCGGTCGTAGTCGATGAAAGGCCGGGGATCATTTTCGAGCGCGGGCCGTTACCGGACGAAGGCTTCCTTTCGTTCGCTGATCCGCGCGGTGCCGGCATGACGCCGGGTGACGCAGGGCAGCTCGCCCTCATCCCGCGCCGGCCCGGTGGGCCGGCCGGCCGCTGATCCTCAACGAAGGAAAGTTCATGGACCTGAGTGACCTCATCCGTCCCGATTCCGTCATTCCTTCGATGAAGGCGAACAGCAAGAAGCAGGCGATCCAGGAACTCGCCCACAAGGGCGCGGAAATCACCGGCATAGACGAGCGAACGATCTTCGACACGCTGCTGCAGCGCGAAAAACTCGGGTCGACGGGCGTAGGCGGCGGCATCGCCATTCCGCACGGCAAGCTCCCCGGCCTCACGCAGATCCACGGCGCCTTCGCCCGCGTGCCGAAGCCGATCGACTTCGAGGCCCTGGACGACCAGCCCGTCGACCTCCTGTTCCTCCTCCTTGCGCCGGAAAACGCCGGCGCCGACCACCTCAAGGCCCTGGCGAGGATTGCCCGCATCCTGCGCGAGCCGGGTGTTGCCTCGCGGCTGCGGAACGCGCCGGACCCGGCGGTGCTGTATGGCGTGCTGACCGAGGGTGCCACGCACCACGCGGCCTAGCGCTTTTCGAGGCAATGCTACCTGGCCGGGCTAGGACCAGACGTCGTCCTGATCCTGTCCGCGCGGCCGATGCCAGGAATGCGGCCGCCAGGGCCTTTGCCGCGTCGGCGATATCAGCCAGCAAACCGTCGTCAAGCGCCGCACATCCTCTCGCGATTCAGCCGGTGTGCACATGGCAGTTCGACTGCGGGGACCTGGGTAGGCCACTTGCGGGCGCTCCTGCCCGCTGGCCACGATCACTAACACTGCGCCGCCGGTCTCAACCCGGCGTTAGGCTCCGCTCCATACGCTGCGCATGGGGACTCCATCGGCCGAAGGCACGGGCCGGACATTGCGGTGCCGGAGCGGCTGGGGCCCATGCGGGAGCTAGGTCGCGGACGGGTGTTGCCCGTCCGCATGATTGCGCTGGCCGTGATCGCGGTGGGCCTCAGGGCCGTCGCCGCCGTCACGGTCTGGTCCGCGACGCGGAGCGATGCGCTCGCGATCGGGAACGAGACGCGGCTCGTCGCGCATCTCC
>CAXNGA010000264.1:0-3748 GCA_964201375.1 Kaistiaceae bacterium | reverse complement strand
AGCGGCTGAAGTGACCAAGCAGAGCCACTACGACATCATCCGCAGTCCGGCCATCACCGAGAAGTCGACGATGGCCTCCGAGCAGGACAAGGTCGTCTTCAACGTCCACAAGGACGCCACCAAGCCGCAGATCAAGGCGGCTGTGGAGGCGCTGTTCGAAGTGAAGGTGACCGCCGTCAACACGCTCAACCGCAAGGGCAAGCTCAAGCGGTTCCGCGGCCATCTCGGCCGGCAGTCCGACATCAAGCGCGCGATCGTCACGCTTGCCGCCGGTCAGTCGATCGACGTGACGACCGGTCTCTGAGGGCAGGGGCAGAACGATGGCACTCAAGACATACAAGCCGACGACCCCGAGCCAGCGCCAGCTGGTGACGGTGTCGCGCGAAGGCCTCCACAAGGGGGGGCCGGTCAAGGCCCTTACCGTCGGCAAGACGGGCACGGGTGGTCGCAACAATCACGGCCGCCTCACCGCGCGCCGTCGCGGTGGCGGGCACAAGCGCGCCTACCGCATCGTGGACTTCAAGCGCCAGAAGCTCGACATGATCGCCATCGTCGAGCGGCTGGAGTACGACCCGAACCGTTCGTCGTTCATCGCTCTTGTGAAGTACGAGGACGGACTGCTCGCCTACATCGTGGCGCCGCAGCGCCTCGCGGTCGGTGACAAGGTCATCGCGGCCAAGTCGGCGGACGTGAAGGTCGGCAATGCAATGCCGCTTGCGGCGATGCCGGTCGGCACCATCGTGCACAACATCGAGCTCAAGCCCGGCAAGGGTGGCCAGCTCGCCCGGGCCGCCGGCGCATACGCGCAGTATGTCGGTCGCGACCAGGGCAACGCCATCCTGAAGATGAACTCGGGCGAGCAGCGTCTGGTGAACCAGAACTGCTTCGCGACCGTCGGAGCCGTCTCCAACCCGGACCATTCCAATCGCGTCATCGGCAAGGCCGGTCGGCAGCGCTGGCTTGGCTGGCGCCCGAGCGTCCGCGGCGTCGCGATGAACCCGGTCGATCATCCGCACGGTGGTGGTGAAGGCAAGACCTCGGGCGGCCGTCATCCGGTCACCCCGTGGGGCAAGCCGACCAAGGGCAAGAAGACCCGCAGCAACAAGTCGACGGACAAGTTCATCGTCCGTAGCCGCCACATGCGGAAGAAGTAGAGGATCCCGGCGTGACCCGTTCTGTCTGGAAAGGCCCGTTCGTCGATGGCTATCTCCTCCGCAAGGCGGAGAAGTCCCGTTCGTCCGGCCGTAGCGAAGTCATCAAGATCTGGAGCCGTCGCTCCACGATCCTCCCGCAGTTCGTCGGCCTCACCTTCGGCGTCCACAACGGCAACAAGCACGTTCCGGTCGCGGTGAATGAGGACATGGTGGGCCACAAGTTCGGCGAGTTCGCGCCGACGCGGACCTACTACGGCCACACGGCCGACAAGAAGGCGAAGAGGAAGTAGCGATGAGCAAGCCGAAGCGCGAGCGCTCGCTCAAGGACAACGAGGCACAGGCTGTGCTTCGGACGGCCCGCATCTCCACGCAGAAGCTGAATCTCGTTGCGGGGCTGATCCGCGGCAAGAAGGTGCAGACGGCGCGGAACGACCTGGCATTCAGCCGCAAGCGAGCCGCCGGGCTCGTCAAGAAGCTGCTGGAGTCGGCGGTCGCGAATGCGGAGAACAACCACTCTCTGGACGTCGATTCGCTGGTCGTTGCCGAAGCTTTCGTCGGCAAGTCGCTGGTCATGAAGCGCTGGACGCCGCGCGGCCGCGGTCGCGTCGGTCGCATTCAGAAGCCGTTCTCGCACATGACCATCGTCGTGCGCGAAGTTGAGGAAACTGCCTGATGGGTCAGAAGGTAAATCCGATCGGGCTCCGGCTCGGCATCAACCGCACCTGGGATTCGCGCTGGTATGCGGGCAAGGGCGAGTACGGCAAGCTCCTCCACGAGGACGTGAAGGTGCGTGCGGTGCTCTCCGAGGACCTCAAGCAGGCAGCCGTCTCGAAGATCGTCATCGAGCGTCCGCACAAGAAGGCCCGCGTCACGATTCACTCGGCTCGTCCGGGCATCGTGATCGGCAAGAAGGGCGCGGACATCGAGAAGCTCCGGAAGAAGGTTGCCTCGCTCACCGATTCCGAGGTTCACATCAACATCGTCGAAGTCCGGAAGCCGGAGCTCGACGCGACCCTGGTCGCCGCTTCTATCGCCCAGCAGCTCGAGCGCCGCGTGGCGTTCCGCCGTGCGATGAAGCGCGCCGTGCAGTCGGCGATGCGTCTTGGCGCCGAGGGCATCAAGATCACCTGCGGCGGTCGCCTCGGCGGCGCCGAGATCGCCCGCACGGAGTGGTACCGCGAGGGTCGCGTGCCGTTGCACACGCTCCGCGCCGACATCGATTTTGGTGTCGCCACCGCGAAGACCGCCTATGGCGCCTGTGGCGTCAAGGTCTGGATCTTCAAGGGCGAGATCATGGAACACGATCCGATGGCTTCCGAGCGTCGACTGGCCGAGGGCGACCAGCAGTCGACCGGCGGCCGCCGCCGGGACGCCGCGTAGGGTAGGGACCGATGCTTCAGCCGAAACGGACTAAGTTCCGCAAGCAGTTCAAGGGCCGGATTCACGGCGTTGCCAAGGGTGGTTTCGACCTGTCCTTCGGCGCGTTCGGTCTCAAGGCCATGGAGCCGGAGCGGGTGACCGCCCGGCAGATCGAGGCGGCACGCCGCGCGATCACCCGTCACATGAAGCGGGCCGGCCGCGTCTGGATCCGCGTGTTCCCGGACGTGCCGGTTTCGAAGAAGCCGACCGAGGTCCGAATGGGCAAAGGCAAGGGTACGCCGGAGTTCTGGGCGGCCCGCGTCAAGCCTGGGCGGATCATGTTCGAGATCGACGGCGTGGCGGAGGACACCGCGCGCGAGGCGCTTCGCCTCGGTGCGGCGAAGCTCCCGATCATCACGCGCTTCGTACAGCGTATCCCGGATTAAGAGCGGGATCGGAGAGAGCCATGAAGGCCAGTGAAATCAGGTTGATGACCCCGGACGAGCGGAGCGACCAGCTCGCCTCGCTGAAGAAGGAGCAGTTCAACCTGCGCTTCCAGAAGGCGAGCGGGCAGCTGAACAACACCTCCCGGGTCCGCCAGATCCGGAAGGATGTCGCCCGCCTGATGACGCAGGCGACGACCGACCGCGTCGCCGCGAAGAAGGACTAGAGACCATGCCGAAGCGCGTCCTCCAGGGCGTCGTCGTCAGCGACAAGCAGGACAAGACCGTGGTGGTCAAAGTGGAGCGCCGTTTCGCGCACCCCGTGCTCACCAAGACCGTCCGTCGCTCGAAGAATTACCAGGCGCACGACGCCGACAACAGGTGGAAGATCGGCGACAACGTCTCGATCGAAGAGGCGGTGCCGATCTCCAAGACCAAGCGCTGGGTGGTCATTGCCGGTACGCCGGCGAAGATCGCGGGCGTTTCGGCCGAGTAGGAACACGAGCGCCCGAACCGGAAGGCAAGGGCGCGGAGCCGGTAACGGCGCCACAGGAAATTAGGCGGTTGCCATGATTCAGATGCAAACCAGTCTTGACGTCGCGGACAACTCCGGGGCTCGCCGCGTCATGTGCATCAAGGTGCTCGGCGGCTCGAAGCGGAAGTATGCTTCGGTGGGCGACGTCATCGTGGTGTCGATCAAGGAAGCGATCCCGCGGGGCCGCGTGAAGAAGGGCGACGTCATGAAGGCGGTCGTCGTTCGTACCGCCAAGGACATCCGTCGTCCGGACGGCA
>CAXNGA010000263.1:0-3757 GCA_964201375.1 Kaistiaceae bacterium | reverse complement strand
GTCCCGGTGCTGGCGAGCGACATCGACCCGGTCGCCGTCCGCATCGCCAACGAGAATGCGCGGCTGAACAGGGTCGGCGGCTCGGTGCAGGCGGTGATCGCCGCGGGCTTCCGGCACCCGCTGCTGCGCGAGGGCCGGTTCGACCTCATCGTCGCCAACATCCTCGCCGGCCCGCTCGCCGCGCTCGCGACCGACCTCACGACCCGGCTCCTGCCCGGCGGAACGGTGGTGCTTTCGGGCCTTCTGCCGCAGCAGCGCCGGCTCATCGTCGCCCGCTACCGCTCGCGCGGCCTCCGCCTCATCAGGTCGATCACCCGCAGCGGCTGGCTGACGCTGGTTTTCCGCGGCTAGGCTCCGCGGCGTCGGCCCGGCGTCATCCCGCCGCCCCCTGCCCGTCGAGAAGGCTGCCGCCAGCGCGATGATGCGGCAACATACCGGCGTACGGACGCGATTTCGTTCACATCCTGTTCTTTTGTTTTGCCGGCCGCTGGGCCTATATGGTGGAGCTATTCCCGCCAGCCTGAAGTCCGATGCCCGATCCTTCCAAGACGATCAGTGTCCGCGGCGCCCGCGAGCACAATCTCAAGAACATCGACCTCGACATCCCCCGCAACAGGCTCGTGGTCTTCACCGGCCTGAGCGGCTCGGGGAAGTCGTCGCTCGCCTTCGACACGATCTACGCCGAAGGCCAGCGCCGCTACGTCGAGAGCCTGTCGGCCTACGCGCGCCAGTTCCTCGAGATGATGCAGAAGCCGGACGTCGACCAGATCGACGGCCTGTCGCCCGCCATCGCCATCGAGCAGAAGACGACCTCGCGCAACCCGCGCTCGACGGTCGGCACGGTGACGGAGATCTACGACTATCTCCGCCTTCTCTTCGCCCGCGTCGGCGTGCCCTATTCGCCGGCGACCGGCCTGCCGATCGTGAGCCAGACGGTCAGCCAGATGGTCGACCGCGTCCTCGCTCTGCCCGAAGGCACCCGCCTCTATCTGCTGGCGCCGATCGTGCGCGACCGGAAGGGCGAGTACCGCAAGGAACTGGCCGAACTGACCAAGCGCGGCTTCCAGCGCGTGAAGATCGACGGCGAGTTCTACGAGATCGCCGACGCGCCGGTGCTCGACAAGAAGCTGAAGCACGACATCGAGGTCGTGGTGGACCGCATCGTCGTGCGGCCGGACATCGGCACCCGCCTCGCCGATTCGCTCCAGACCGCGCTCGAACTGGCCGATGGCCTCGCGATCGCCGAGTTCGCGGACGGCGCGCCGGCGGCAACGCCGCGCGCTTCGCTGGCCGCCAAGCCGAAGAAGGCCAGGAAGGCAAAGGGCGCGGATGCACCGGTCGACGAGCAGGCCGAGATGGCCGCGCTCGTCGAGGGCGCCGTCGCGAAGGAGCCGGACGGGCCAAGGCGGCTGCTGTTCTCGGAAAAATTCGCCTGCCCGGTTTCCGGCTTCACGATCGCCGAGATCGAGCCGCGGCTGTTCTCGTTCAACAATCCGTCGGGCGCCTGTCCGGAATGCTCGGGCCTCGGCGAGAAGCAGATCGTCGACCCGAACCTGATCGTGCCGGACGAAAACCTGTCGCTCCGCAACGGCGCGGTCGTGCCATGGGCCAAGAGCCAGTCGCCCTACTACCAGCAGACCCTCGAGGCGCTCGGCCGGGCCTATGGCTTCTCGCTCTCGACTCCGTGGAAGAACCTGCCCGAGGCGGCGCACAAGGTCATCCTCTACGGCACTGGCCGCGAGCCGGTGACCTTCACCTATGCCGACGGCCTTCGCACCTACGACACCCGGAAAGCCTTCGAGGGCGTCATCCCGAACCTCGAGCGGCGCTGGAAGGAAACCGAGTCGAACTGGGCGCGCGAGGACATCGAGCGCTTCCACACCTACGTCCCCTGCCCGGTCTGCAAGGGCTACCGCCTCAAGCCCGAGGCCCTGGCGGTGAAGATCCACGGCCTTCACATCGGCCAGGTCGCGGACCAGTCGATCCGGAACGCCAATGGCTGGTTCGAGGACCTGCCGAAGCACCTGACGCCGAAGCAGAACGAGATCGCCGACCGCATCCTCAAGGAGATCCGCGACCGCCTCCGCTTCCTCGTCGATGTCGGCCTCGACTACCTCTCGATGTCGCGCCAGGCGGCGACGCTCTCGGGCGGCGAAGGCCAGCGCATCCGCCTCGCATCGCAGATCGGCTCCGGCCTCACCGGCGTCCTCTACGTCCTGGACGAGCCGTCGATCGGCCTTCACCAGAAGGACAATGAGCGCCTCCTCCGGACGCTCCGCCACCTTCGCGACCTCGGCAATACGGTGCTGGTGGTGGAGCATGACGAGGATGCGATCCGCACCGCGGACTACGTCGTCGACATAGGCCCGGCGGCCGGCATCCATGGCGGCCGCATCATCGCGAAGGGCACGCCCGAGGAGGTGATGGCGGACCCGAACTCGCTGACCGGAAAATACCTCACCGGCGAGATGGGAATCGAGCTGCCGGAGCGGCGGAAGCTGAAGAAGAACCGCATGCTGTCGCTCGTCGGCGCCACCGGCAACAATCTCAAGAACGTCTCGGTCGACATCCCCCTTGCCGCGTTCACCGCCGTCACCGGCGTGTCCGGCGGCGGGAAATCGACGCTGCTCGTCGACACGCTCTACAGGGCCGTCGCGCGCCGCCTCAACGGCGCCCGCGAGGCCCCGGCCCCGTTCGAGCGCCTCGACGGGCTGGAGCATCTCGACAAGGTCATCGACATCGACCAGTCGCCGATCGGCCGCACGCCGCGGTCGAACCCCGCGACCTATGTCGGCGCCTTCACCCCCATCCGCGACTGGTTCGCCGGACTGCCGGAGTCGAAGGCCCGCGGCTACCAGCCCGGCCGCTTCTCCTTCAACGTCAAGGGCGGCCGCTGCGAGGCCTGCCAGGGCGACGGCGTCCTGAAGATCGAGATGCACTTCCTGCCCGACGTCTACGTCACCTGCGACGTCTGCAAGGGCAAGCGCTACAATCGCGAGACGCTCGAAGTCCTGTTCAAGGGCAAGTCGATAGCGGACGTTCTTGACATGACGGTAGAGGAAGCCTCGGGCTTCTTCGCCGCCGTCCCGATCATCCGCGAGAAGATGGAAACGCTGGAGCGCGTAGGCCTCGGCTACATCAAGGTCGGCCAGCAGGCCAACACGCTGTCCGGCGGCGAAGCGCAGCGCGTGAAACTGTCCAAGGAGCTGTCGCGCCGGGCCACCGGCCGCACCCTCTACCTCCTCGACGAGCCCACCACCGGCCTTCACTTCCACGACGTGGCCAAGCTGCTGGAGGTGCTGCACGAGCTCGTCGACCAGGGCAACACGGTCGTCGTGATCGAGCACAACCTCGAAGTCATCAAGACCGCCGACTGGATCATCGACCTCGGCCCCGACGGTGGCGACCGCGGCGGCGAGGTCGTGGCCGCCGGCACGCCGGAGGACGTGGCGAAGGTGGAGCGCAGCTATACGGGCCAGTTCCTGAAGCCCGTGCTGGCGAAGTCCCGCCGGGCCGGGCGGCCGAAGGTGCAGGCGGCGGAGTAGTCGGTTTGTGCCAGGCGATGCCAATCTCACCCTTCGTTCCGGCTGAAGAGGTCAGCCGCTTCTTATCCGCCCGTTTGGGGCTGGGCTGCCACGCGCTCGCGATGGAGTCAGAGGGGGCCTCGACTGGTTCCGGAGCGTCAGCCGTCCTGAGTACGACCGGCTGGTTCTAGTGGATGGAATCTAACACTTGGTGCCCTCGCCTGACGGCGGCG
>CAXNGA010000262.1:0-3761 GCA_964201375.1 Kaistiaceae bacterium | reverse complement strand
TCGACGAAATCGACCGCGACGTCGCGCGTGGCGTGCTCGCGCCCGGGGAGGCTGAAGCGGCCCGGAACGAGATAAAGCGGCGCCTCATCAAGGCGGATGAGCAGGCCGCCGACACAGCCGTCACGACATCCAGTCGGCCCAGGATCGCGGCGCTTGCTGCGGTTGTCGTCCTGCCGGCGGTCGGGCTTGCGCTCTATCCGTGGTGGCTCGGGTCGCCCGGGCAGCGCGACATGCCGATCGAGGAGCGACTGGCGAATCCGCGGGCTGACGATCCCGCCGCGCTCGCATCGCTTCTCGGTGATGCGCTCGAGGCATCGCCCGATGAGCCGCAGCTTTGGATGCTGGCTGCGCAG
Source organism: Kaistiaceae bacterium (assembly GCA_964201375.1). Lineage (GTDB taxonomy): Bacteria > Pseudomonadota > Alphaproteobacteria > Rhizobiales > Kaistiaceae > JADLGL01. Next base: position 3,408 of record CAXNGA010000262.1, on the reverse strand, counting down.
GTCTACATGGAGACCAATGATTTCGATGGCGTGGCAACGGCGTATGAAAACCTAATCCGCCTGCAGCCGGACACGTTCGACACCACGGGCGAAACCGGAATGCTGCTCGCCGATGGCATCTTCCAGATCGCCGGGGGCGTGGTGGAGCCGGCCGTGCGGATATCGGAAGTGCTTCTGTCCAACCACCCCGAGCGCTTCGACGACCCCCGTTTCGTCAACGCGCAGATATTCCTGGCGGTATCGCTTGCCGAAGCAGGGCAGCGGGACGAGGCCGTTGCGGCGTGGCAGCACATCCTGACGCTCGCCCCGCCCGAGGGTGCACCCTGGGTGACCATGGCCCAGCAGCAACTCGCTGCGCTCCAGGGCATGGTGCCCGGCGCGAATCCGGCCATGCCCGTCGATATCGGCGCCGCCGTCCGGAACCTCGCGGCCGAGCTCATTTCCAACCCGCAGAACGCCGAAGGCTGGATGCGCCTGATCCGGTCCTACGTGGTCCTCGCTGACCTCGAACTTGCAAGACAGGCGGTCACGTCTGCGCGATCGGCCTTCGCCGGGAACGACCAGGCCATACAAATGATCGAAGGTGGCGTCATCTCGACGCCGGGAGCGGCGCTGACAGCCGATCCCGGAGACGCCGAGGCTTGGGCCCAGCTCATTCGGTCGTATAGTGTCCTGGGCAGGACGGAGCAGGCGACCGATGCCGTCGGGCAGGCCCGAGGAGCGCTGGCTGGGAACCCGGAAGGGCTGGCTTTGATCGACGCGGTGGCACAGGAGCTGGAGCAGCGATGACCGTATCCCAGACGATGGGCTCCCGCCCGCGCCGCATGGGGCGCAGGCAGCGCCGCATGATCATCATCGCGCTTGCCGGTACCGTTCTCGTTGCCGCCGTCGCCCTTATCCTGGTGGCGATGTCGGGGAGGATCGTCTTCTTCAACTCGCCCAGCGACGTCCTGGCCAACCCGCCGCCGCAGGAGCAGCGCATCCGGCTCGGCGGCCTCGTGGCGGTCAACACGGTCGAGCGCGGCGACGACGGCCTCGTCCGCTTCGGCGTTACGGACATGGCGGCAACGATCCAGGTCCAGTTTCGCGGCATCGTCCCCGACCTCTTCCGCGAAGGGCAGGGTGTGGTGACGGAAGGAACGCTGGGCCCGGATGGGGTCTTCAACGCCGACACGGTGCTCGCCAAGCATGACGAGGCCTACATGCCCGCCGAGGTCGTGAACGCCCTCAAGGAGCAGGGCGAGTGGTACGGCGAACTGCCGGCCAACATGGACACAACCGACGCCCCCGCCGCGACCCTGCCGGTGGCAACTCCCGCCGCGACGCCCGCCCCATGATCGCGGAACTCGGCCACTACGCACTAATCCTCGCGATCGCAGTCGCGATCGTCCAGAGCATCGTCCCGTTCTGGGGCGCCCGGACTGGCGATTCGCGCCTGATGGCAATCGCCCGGCCCGCCGCGGTCACGCAGTTCCTCCTCGTCGGCATCGCCTTCGCGGCGCTGACGCAGGCCTATATCGTTTCGGATTTCTCGGTCGAGAACGTCTACCAGAACTCGCATACTGCCAAGCCGATGCTGTTCAAGATCAGCGGCGTCTGGGGCAACCACGAGGGCTCCATGCTCCTTTGGGTGCTGATCCTCACCCTGTTCGGCAGTCTCGTGGCCGTCTTCGGCCGCAATCTCCCCGAGAAGCTCCGTGCGCTGGTCCTGTCCGTCCAGGGCTTGATCGGTGTCTCGTTCATCGCCTTCATCCTCTTCACGTCGAACCCGTTCGTGCGGCTGTCGCCGGCACCGATCGAGGGCCTGGACCTCAATCCGGTCCTCCAGGACATCGGCCTCGCGATCCATCCGCCGCTCCTCTATCTCGGCTATGTCGGCTGCTCGATCGCGTTTGCTTTCGCGGTCGCCGCCCTCATCGACGGAAAGATCGAGGCCGCCTGGGCGCGCTGGGTCCGGCCATGGACGCTGGTCTCCTGGCTCTTCCTGACGCTGGGCATCTCGATGGGCTCGTACTGGGCCTATTATGAGCTAGGCTGGGGCGGCTGGTGGTTCTGGGATCCGGTCGAGAACTCCTCGTTCATGCCGTGGCTCGCGGCCACCGCGCTCCTCCATTCGGCGATCGTCATGGAGAAGCGGGACGCGCTCAAGGTCTGGACGGTCCTGCTCGCCATCCTGACGTTCTCGCTGAGCCTCCTGGGCACGTTCCTCGTTCGATCGGGCGTCCTTACTTCGGTGCATACATTCGCTGCCGATCCCGGCCGCGGCCTCTGGATCCTCACGATCCTCATCCTCTTCATCGGGGGGGCGCTGGTGCTGTTTGCCGGCAGGGCAGGCGCGCTGTCGAAGGGCGGCCTCTTCGCGCCCATCAGCCGGGAGGGCTCGCTCGTCCTCAACAATCTCTTCCTCACTGCTGCCTGCGGAACGGTGCTTGTCGGAACGCTCTACCCGCTTCTTGCCGAGGCCATCGGCCAGACTGTCTCGGTCGGCGCGCCGTTCTTCAACGTCACTTTCGGCCCGCTGATGGTGCCTCTACTCATCGCCGTGCCGTTCGGGCCGATGCTCGCCTGGAAGCGGGGCGACCTCTATGCCGCCGGCCAGCGCCTGATGGTTGCCTTCGGGCTCGCCATTCTCGGCATCATCATCGTGGCGATCTCCTATGGTCTGGACGCTTTCGTCGCGGCATTCGGCGTGGGCCTTGCGGTCTGGCTCATCGCCGGTTCGCTGTCGGAGCCAGCCTTCCGCGCCCAGCTCTTCCGCGTTGGTCTGGGCACCTCGCTGCGCCGCCTCGCGGGCCTGCCCCGTTCGGCGTTCGGCATGGCGCTCGGCCACCTTGGCCTGGGCGTGACCGTGCTTGGCATCGTCGTATCGTCGACGTGGTCGACCGAGACGATCCGTGACGTCCGCGTGGGAGATACGGTGACCGTCTCGGGTCGCGATGTCACCTTCGACGGCTTCGACGTCGAAGAGACCGGCAACTACGACGCGACCATCGTTCACTTCACGATCAGCCGCGACGGCGAGGTCATCCGCAGTGCGACGGGGGAGAAGCGCGGCTACACCACGCGCATGGTCCCGACCACCGAGGCCTCGATCAACTGGTTCGGTGCCTCACACCTCTACATTTCGCCCGGCGACGTCAGGGAGGGCGGCGTGGTGCTCGATCCGGGCGTGTTCACCGATCAGAGCGTCCTCACCGTGTATGTCTACTGGAAGCCGCTCATCGCCCTGATCTGGTTCGGTACCGTCATCATGGCGCTCGGCGGCGTCCTGTCGCTGAGCGACCGTCGTCTCCGTGTCGGCGCGCCAAAAACGGCGCGCCGCCAGGTCATCCAGCCGGCGGAGTAGCAGTGCGATACCTCAGGGCCCTGTTCCTCGCGATCATGACGCTGGTGTCGTTGCCGGCGCTT
>CAXNGA010000261.1:0-3770 GCA_964201375.1 Kaistiaceae bacterium | reverse complement strand
CGGCGGACATCGTCATTGCCGCGATCATGGGCGCCGCCGGACTGCCGCCGGCGCTGGCGGCCGCGCGGACGGGCGCCGTCATCGCCCTTGCCAACAAGGAGGCTCTCGTCTGCGCCGGGGACCTCTTCATCGCCACGGCGGTGGCGAGCGGCAGTCAGGTGCTTCCGGTCGATTCGGAGCACAACGCCGTCTTCCAGTCCCTCGAGACGCGGAACTTCGAGGAGGTCGACCGGATCATCCTCACTGCTTCGGGCGGCCCGTTCTACCGCTGGACCGCAGCCAGCATGGCTGCAGCTACAAGGGCGGAGGCGCTGGCCCACCCAAAATGGTCGATGGGCGAGAAGATATCGATCGATTCGGCAACGCTCATGAACAAGGGCCTCGAGGTGATCGAGGCACATCACCTCTTCGGACTTCCGTCGGACCGCATCGACGTCCTCGTGCACACCCAGTCGATCGTCCACGGCATGGTTGCGTACCGCGATGGCTCGAACATCGCCCAGATGAGCGTCCCGGACATGCGGGTGCCATTGGCCCACTGCCTGTTCTGGCCGGAGCGGACGACCGCGCCCCACCAGCGGCTCGACCTCGCCCGGATCGGGACGCTGTCCTTCGAGGAGCCGGATCGCGAACGCTTCCCATCGCTCACGCTTGCGCGGGCGGCTCTGGAAGCGGGGGCCTGGGCAACCAATATCCTCAATGCGGCGAACGAGGTCGCCGTCGCTGCCTTTCTTGACGGCCGGATTCCGTTCGGCCGGATCGTGCCGCTGGCCGAGCGCGTCCTCGACGAGGCGACGCGGGCCGGGCTGGCGGGTGCCATCAACGAGGTCGGCGACGCGCTCGCACTCGACCGCGAGGGAAGGCGCCGCGCCGCGGCCGTCCTCGAAGAAGCGCTGGTCTGACGAGGAACTGCCTGTGATCGATTCCATTGACTGGCTCGGCTCGATTCATTTCGGCTGGGTGCTGCCGTTCCTCTTCATCATAACGATGGTCGTGTTCTTCCACGAACTCGGCCATTTTCTCGTCGCGCGCTGGTGCGGCGTGGCCGTCGAGACCTTCTCTGTCGGCTTCGGCCCGGAGTTGATCGGCCGCACCGACAGAAGGGGGACGCGCTGGCGCATCTCGGCGATTCCGCTCGGCGGCTACGTGAAGTTCGTTGGTGACGACAACGTTGCGAGCGCCGGCAATCGCGAGGTTGCGCTGGCTCAGATGGATCCCGGGATCCGCGCCCGGTCCTTCATCGGTCAGCCCGTGAGGCGTCGTGCCGCGATCGTTGCGGCCGGACCGATCGCCAACTTCATCCTCGCGATCGTGATCTTCACCGTGCTCTTCTCGGCCGCCGGCCGGCTCGTCACGCCGCCGGTCGTCGATGGGCTCGAAGAGAACGGCGCCGCAATTGCCGCCGGCTTCGAGGTCGGCGACCGCATCGTCTCGATCTCCGGCAATCCGATCGAGAGCTTCTCCGACATCGGGCGATACGTCGGTTTCGCCGCCGGCCAGCCGCTCGTCGTCGTAGTCGACCGGGGCGGCGAGGAGATCGCAATCACGGTGACGCCCGACCTCAGGCAGGCCGTCGATCCGCTAGGCAATCCCTACAATGTAGGCCGGATAGGAGTGATCCAGACCAACGAGGAGGGCGAGTCGGTCATCCTGCGCTATCCGGTGACGGTGGCGTTCGCCATGAGCGTCGACCAGGTCTGGTACACGATCACCACGACCCTCGGCTACCTCGGCCGTGTCATTGTTGGACAGGAATCGCTCGACCAGCTCGGAGGCCCGGTCACCGTCGCCCGGGTTGCCGAGCAGGCGGCGTCCGTCAGCTTCACGACGCTTCTCTCCTTTGCCGCCTTCATCTCGATCAGCATCGGCTTCGTGAACCTTCTCCCGATCCCGCTCCTCGACGGCGGGCATCTTGCCTTCTACGGAATCGAAGCCGTACGCCGTCGGCCCCTGAGTCCGCGCGTGCAGGAGATCGCCCTCCGCGTCGGCATGGTCCTCGTCCTGGCGCTTCTGGCGGTGGCCCTCAGGAACGATTTCGTGTCGCTTTTTCGCTACGTTTCGGCCGAGTGACGTGGCCTGCCGGCAACGACTGGCGGGATTCGGCGTTCCGAAGCCGGCCGTTCCCTTGCCTTGGCGGAAGAACGCTGTCTAATCTCCCCATAACGAGGCGTTAGGACGAATCCGCCACATTGGGCGAGATTCGGACGACCGCGATTGCGGTAGGGGTGCAGGCAGCCAATGTTGTTTTTGCATAAGATTCGTAGGTCTGCGCTCGCGTTTGCCTGCATGATGAGCGCTCCCGTCACGATCGTGGCGGCTATGACGATCGCCACCGAGGCACATGCGGCGACGCTCTCCAGCATCCAGGTAAGCGGCAACGCCCGGATCGACTCGGCCACCATCCGCAGCTACGTCCCCGTGCGGATCGGCGAGAATTACGCACAGTCCGATCTCAACGCGACGCTTTCGGCCCTCTTCGTGACGGGCCTGTTCGCCAATGTGACCGTCACCGGCACGAGTGGCACCATCTTCATCAGCGTGGTGGAAAACGCAGTCGCCGTGCAGGTCGCCTTCATCGGCAACCGCAAGGTCGACGACAGCGAACTGACCGAGATCGTCCAGACCGCCAGCCGCGGCGTCGTCAGCCAGTCGCTGATCGCCGCGGACACGCAGCGCATCATCGACCGCTATGACCAGATCGGCCGCACCGTCACCGTAACAGTCGATATCCAGTCGGTCGGCGAGAACGCCGCCAGCGTCGTCTTCAACATCCAGGAAGGCGACCGCATCCGGATCGATACGATCGACTTCGTCGGCAACGTCGCGTTCTCCGATCGCCAGCTCTCGACCGTCATCCGCACCCGGGATTCGAACCTCCTGAGCTGGCTGACCAAGAACGATGTCTACAGTGAGGAAGGCGCCGCTATCGATGGCGAGCTCCTCCGTTTGTTCTACGTCGAGAACGGCTACGCCGACTTCCAGGTACTCTCCGTGGACGGCGTGTTCGATGAGGCCCGTTCGAGCTACGTCGTGTCCTTCAACGTCGCGGAAGGCCCGCTTTACCGCTTCGGCGCCGTGGCTGTCGATTCGACCATCCCCGGCATGGACGGAACGGCGCTCCGCAGCGCTGTGCACGTTGCGGAAGGCCGGGTGTTCTCGTCGCGCGATCTCGAGCGGACGCTCGAGGACATCACGGTCCGCCTCGCCAACGCTGGCTATCCGTTCGCAACGGTGACCCCGCGCGCCAACCGCGACTACACCAACAGCACCATCGGCCTCACCTTCATGGTGGACGAGGGGGCGCGGAACTACATCGAGCGCATCGAAATCGTCGGGAACACACGCACCCGCAACTACGTGATCCTGCGCGAGTTCGATGTCGCCGAGGGCGACGCGTACAACCGTGTCATAGTCGACCGCATCGAGCGCCGTCTCCTCAACCTCGGCATCTTCGACGATGTCTCCATCAATGAGCAGCGCGGCTCCGGCCCGGATCGCGTCGTCCTGGTCGTTAACGTCGCCGAGCGGCGCACAGGTGAAGTGTCGGCCACCGCCGGCTATTCCACCGCTGACGGACTGATCGGCGAGGTCTCGCTCACGGAGCAGAACTTCCTCGGCCGCGGCCAGTACCTCCGGGTCGCGCTTTCGATCGGCAGGAACAACCGGAACGTCTCGATCTCGTTCACCGAGCCTTACTTCCTCGGCCGCCGTCTCCCGATCGGGTTCGACGTGTACACCCGTCAGACGCGCGCCACGGACGCCCGGCCGTT
>CAXNGA010000260.1:0-3778 GCA_964201375.1 Kaistiaceae bacterium | reverse complement strand
ACATGCAGAGCGCGGTGTCGAGCGGCGTCCGCTTCACGCCGACCTTCTTCATCAACGGCCGCCGCTATGATGGCCCGTGGGATACTGTCTCCTTCCGCGACGCGATCATCGGCCGCCTCGGCCACCGCGTGCTGTCGGCGGCAACGTCGTTCGCCGGCTGGGGACCGTCCGCGGGTCTCCTCCTCATCATCGCGGCGCTCGTGGCGGTCGTCGTCACCAACACGGGCGCTGGCGAGGCGTTCACCGCCTTCTGGCAGCAGAAGGCGGGCATCACGATCGGCTCGATCGACTTCCAGCTGTCGCTGCTCCACTGGATCAATGACGGCCTCCTGACGATCTTCTTCCTGGTCGTCGGCCTCGAGATCAAGCGCGAGTTCACCGTCGGCCATCTCGCGACCCGGAAATCCGCCACCCTGCCGATCGCGGCAGCGCTCGGCGGCATGATCGTGCCGGTCGGCCTCTATCTTCTGGTCAACCCCAACCCGCTCTGGGCCGATGGCTGGGGCGTCCCGATGGCGACCGACACGGCGTTCGCCGTCGCCATCATGGTCATGATGGGAAGCAAGGTGCCCATCGAACTCCGCGTCTTCCTGACCGCAGCCGCCATCATCGACGACATCGGCGCGGTGGCCGTCGTTGCCGTGTTCTACTCCGGCGACATGCACTGGGAATGGCTCGCGGCGGCCGCCGCCGTGACCGCCGCGCTCGGCTTCCTCAACTACGGCAAGGTCTACCGGCTGCCGCCCTACCTCCTCCTCGGCATCCTCCTGTGGTTCTGCGTCCACGAGGGCGGCCTCCACGCCACGCTCGCCGGCATCGTCCTCGCCGCCTTCATCCCCACCCGCCCGCCGCCCGACCTCGGCGCCCTGATGATCCAGGCCAACGCGATCGTCACCGAGGAGGCAAAGCACGCGCACGAGGTTCTGCGGCAGGGACCGTCGGATGGCGCCATGCGCGCCCTCAACACGATCTACGACCGGCTCGAATCCCCGGCCGATCGACTGCTGCGCACCGCCGCGGCACGGTCGAGCTACGTGGTGCTCCCGATCTTCGCCCTCGCCAATGGCGGCGTCCTCATCGCCACGGACGTATTCGAGGGCCATTCGGGGCTGATGCTGGCCATCTTCGCCGGCCTCTTCATCGGCAAGCCGGTGGGCTTCTTCCTGCTCGCATGGCTTGCGGTCCGCCTGAAGCTCGCCGATCCGCCGCACGGCTACAACTGGCGCCAGCTCCTCGGCGCCGGCTCGCTCGCCGGCATCGGGTTCACGATGTCCCTCTTCATCGCCGGCCAGGCGTTCGCGCTTGAATCGGACTTCGCAGCCGCCAAGATCGCCATCTTCGGCGCATCGATCCTGTCGGCGCTCGCGGGTGTCGCCATCCTGTGGAATGCCAACAAGGCGAACGAGGAGGCGGATGCGCCGGACGCCCCGCCGGCAAGGGCACCGGCCGAATAGCCGGCGCTTCCCAGGTTCCGGTTGGAGTGGGCCCGCGCCTTCTTCACCTCTCCCCAAGGGAGAGGTGAAGGCCGTCCGCCGGGCCTCAGCCAGCGGCACGGCTCCTTCGAAAAGCAAAAGGCCCGGACGGTGCCGGGCCTTGAAGACTGCAATTCGGTGAGTGACGCTAGTGCGTGGTGCCGCCGGCCGGCCGGCCCGCCTCGGCGGCGACGTCGCGGAGCTGGTCGCGCCTGAGCGTGGCGTCGGCGCGGTCGGTCTCGTCCCTGGCCGCAGCGATCTCCGCCTCGGCTTCCTGGATGAGGCCGTTGATGGTCTCGGCCTGGAGCTCCTGCAGCGGGATCGCCTGCTCGGCGAGCACCGTGAGCCCGGCCGCGTTCACATCGGCGAAGCCGCCGCGAACGAAGATGCGCTCGCGCTTGCCGCTGCCGAGGGTAGCGTCAAGGACACCCGGGCGGAGCGTGGTCATGACCGGCGCGTGGCCCGCCATGACGGTGAACTGGCCCTCGGTGCCCGGCACGACGACCTGCGCCGCCGGCTCCGACATCAGGAGCCGCTCCGGCGAGACGAGGTCGAACTTGAAGTTGTCGGCCATGGCGTTCCAGCGAATAGCGAGTAGCGAATAGCGAATAGCGCGTGCAACTGCCCGAGCCGTGGTCCCGCTTCCGCTCTTCTCCCTATTCGCTACTCCCTATTCGCTATTCGCTGAACTGCGACTACGCCGCTTCCGCGGCCAGCTTCTTGGCCTTCTCGACCGCCTCGTCGATGCCGCCGACCATGTAGAAGGCAGCCTCCGGAAGGTGATCGTACTCGCCGGCCGCCAGACCCTTGAAGCCCTTGATGGTGTCGGCGAGGTCGACGAGCTTGCCGGGCAGGCCCGTGAAGATCTCGGCCACGAAGAAGGGCTGCGACAGGAAGCGCTCGATCTTGCGGGCCCGGGCGACGGTGAGCTTGTCCTCTTCCGAGAGCTCATCCATGCCCAGGATCGCGATGATGTCCTGGAGCGCCTTGTAGCGCTGCAGGATTTCCTGCACGCGGCGGGCGACTGCGTAGTGCTCATCGCCGACGATGCGCGGATCGAGCATGCGCGAGGTCGAGTCGAGTGGGTCCACGGCCGGGTAGATGCCCTTCTCGGAAATCGCGCGCGACAGCGTGGTCGTGGCGTCGAGATGGGCGAACGAGGTGGCCGGGGCCGGGTCGGTCAGATCGTCGGCAGGCACGTAGATGGCCTGCACCGAGGTGATCGAGCCCTTGGTGGTGGTGGTGATGCGCTCCTGGAGGGCGCCCATGTCGGTCGAAAGCGTCGGCTGGTAGCCCACGGCCGACGGGATGCGGCCCAGAAGCGCCGAGAGCTCCGAGCCCGCCTGCGTGAAGCGGAAGATGTTGTCGACGAAGAACAGCACGTCCTGGCCCTGGTCGCGGAAGTGCTCGGCGACCGTGAGGCCCGACAAGGCAACGCGGGCGCGGGCGCCCGGCGGCTCGTTCATCTGGCCGAACACGAGCGCGCACTTGGAACCGGCGGTGGAGCCGTTGTTCTCGTGCGGGTCCTTGTTCACGCCCGATTCGATCATCTCGTGATAGAGGTCGTTGCCCTCGCGGGTGCGCTCGCCGACGCCGGCGAACACCGAGTAGCCGCCATGGGCCTTCGCGATGTTGTTGATCAATTCCTGGATCAGCACCGTCTTGCCGACGCCGGCACCGCCGAAGAGGCCGATCTTGCCGCCGCGGGCGTAGGGCGCGAGGAGGTCCACGACCTTGATGCCGGTGACGAGAATCTCCGCTTCCGTCGACTGATCGACATAGGACGGGGCAGGCGCGTGGATCGGACGGCGGGTCGCCGTCACGATCGGGCCCGCTTCGTCCACCGGCTCGCCGATGACGTTCATGATGCGGCCGAGGGTTTCCTCGCCGACGGGCACCGAGATCGAACCGCCGAGATCCCTGACCGGCTGGCCGCGAACGAGACCCTCGGTCGCGTCCATGGCCACGGCGCGAACCGTGCTCTCGCCGAGATGCTGGGCAACCTCGAGGACGAGGCGGCTGCCGTGATTGTCGGTTTCGAGCGCGTTCAGAATGGCCGGGAGCGGCCCGTCGAACCGCACGTCCACGACGGCGCCGGTCACCTGGACGATCCGTCCGGTGCCTGCGGCGGCCTCGGTCTCGATCTTCTTCGCAGTCGCTGCCTTCGCCATCATGTTCTTTCCTTCCCGGATCAGACCGCTTCAGCGCCCGAAATGATCTCGATGAGCTCTTTCGTGATCTGGGCTTGCCGGCTGCGGTTATATTCGAGGGTGTAGCGGTTCATCATGTCGCCAGCGTTCCGCGTG
>CAXNGA010000259.1:0-3787 GCA_964201375.1 Kaistiaceae bacterium | reverse complement strand
GTCAAGGACGAACTGCGCGCCGTGCGCGACCAGTTCGCGACGCCGCGGCGGACCGAAATCGTCGAAGGCGCCGGCGACCTCGAGGACGAGGATCTCATCCAGCGCGAGGACATGGTCGTAACCGTTACGCATGGCGGCTACATCAAGCGCGTTCCGCTGGCCGCGTACCGGTCGCAGCGCCGCGGCGGCAAAGGCCGGTCCGGCATGGCAACGCGGGAGGACGATTTCGTCTCGCGCCTGTTCGTCGCCAACACGCACACGCCGATCCTGTTCTTCTCCTCGCTCGGCCAGGTCTACAAGCTGAAGGTCTGGCGCCTGCCGCTCGCCGAGCCGCAGGGGAGGGGCAAGGCGCTCGTGAACCTTCTGCCGCTCGATCCGGGCGAGCGCATCACGTCCATCGTGCCGCTGCCCCAGGACGAGGCGGAGTGGGAGGCGCGCGAGGTCATGTTCGCGACCTCGACCGGCGGCATCCGCCGCAACAAGCTGTCGGACTGCGTGCCGCGCACCACGCTTGGCAAGCGCGTGATGGAGTTCGACGAGCCGGGCCAGACGATCATCGGCGTGGAACTCGCGCTCGAGGGCGACGACGTCCTCTTCACCAGCGCGCGCGGCCAGTGCGTCCGGTTCCGCGTCAGCGACATCCGCGTCTTCGGCGGCAGCGGCTCGACCGGCACCTCGACCGGCGTCCGCGGCATCCGCCTCGGTGCCGACGACACGGTCATCTCGATGTCGATCCTCCGCCATGTCGATGCGACGCCCGCCGAGCGCGAGGCGTACCTCAAGCAGGCCGGCGCGATCCGCCGTGCCGTTGCGGGGGACGCCGCCGACGCGGAGGTGGAAGCCGATGTCGAGGCCGACGCCGAGGAGGCGGGCGAGGAGGGCGAGAGCGCTGCAGCCAGCGGCCTCGTCACGCTGTCCGAGGCACGCTACGCCGAGATGGGCGGCGCCGAACAGATCGTGCTGACGATCAGCGAGTTCGGCTTCGGCAAGCTGTCGTCGTCGTACGATTTCCGCATCACCGCCCGCGGCGGCAAGGGCATCAAGGCGACCGACCAGCGCAAACTCGGCGAGATCGGCCCGCTGGTGGCTGCTTTCCCCGTCGAGATCACCGACCAGCTGATGCTCGTCTCCGACGGCGGCCAACTCATCCGCGTCCCCGTCGACGGCATCCGCTTCGCCTCCCGCGCGACCAAGGGCGTCAGGGTGTTCAAGACGGCGGAGGACGAGAAGGTGGTCGCGGTCGAGCGGATTTCCGAGCCGGAAGCTGACGAAGACGCGCCGCCCGAGGTCTGACGATACCCGCCTCCAGAGAAAAACGGCGCCGGGGTAAGCCGGCGCCAGTCTGGAGGGGGAGGGAGGAGAAGCGCTGCGTCAGGGGGCGAGGGGCACCCGGGCGAGGAAGGAGAGGTTCTCGCCGCGGTACTGGACGGTGAGGATCCCGTCCACGATGGAAAGACCGCCGGAGATGGTGCCCGCGGAGATCGAACCCGTGGCAACGGAATTGTCGGACGTGCCGGCGGTGGTGGCGACGGGAGGCGTGCTCTCGGCGCCGGCCATGCCTACGGCGAACGTCACCGCGACGACCGCTCCGAGGATGAGGGCATTGATGCGAAGTGACATGTATCCGGTTCCCCAACGTTCCAACTGACACAATGATGGAACAACGCGGCTGAACCGCGGCTGGCGCCGTCGTTCAGATATTGTTCAGCAAGGGTGTTGCCGCGGGGACACAGTACTTCGGGCAGCCGGAACGCAGAAGGGCCGCCGAAGCGGCCCTTCCGGAGCAGGTGACCGGCGGAATGCCGCCAGTCCGGGTGGCTAGTTCTTCGACTTGTCGACCAGCTTGTTGGCGCCGATCCACGGCATCATGCCGCGCAGCGTCGCGCCGACGGCCTCGATCGGGTGCGAATCGTTGAGGCGGCGGGTGGCCTTGAACATCGGGAGGCCCGCCTTGTACTCGCGCATCCACTCCGACGTGAACTTGCCGGTCTGGATGTCCTTGAGGACGCGGCGCATCTCGGCCTTGGTCTCGTCGGTGATGATGCGCGGACCGGTCACGTACTCGCCGAACTCGGCGGTATTGGAGATCGAGTAGTTCATGTTGGCGATGCCGCCCTCGTAGATGAGGTCGACGATGAGCTTCACCTCGTGGAGGCACTCGAAATAGGCCATCTCGGGGGCGTAGCCGGCTTCCACCAGCGTCTCGAAGCCGCCGCGGATGAGCTCGACGAGGCCGCCGCACAGAACTGCCTGCTCGCCGAAGAGATCCGTCTCGCACTCCTCGCGGAAGGTCGTCTCGATGACGCCCGAGCGGCCGCCGCCGATGCCCGAGGCGTAGGAGAGGGCGATCTCCTTGGCGTTGCCCGAGGCGTCCTGCTGGACGGCGATGAGGCACGGCACGCCGCCGCCCTTCTTGTACTCGCCGCGCACCGTGTGGCCAGGGCCCTTCGGCGCGATCATGATGACGTCGACCGTGGCCTTCGGCTCGATCAGGTTGAAGTGGATGTTGAGGCCATGCGCGAAGGCGAGCGCCGCGCCGTCACGGAGGTTCGGCGCGATCTCGGCCTTGTAGAGGTCGCCCTGGAGCTCGTCCGGGACGAGGATCATCAGGACGTCGGCCCACTTCGCCGCATCGGCGACGGTCATCACCCTGAAGCCGGCACCCTCGGCCTTCTTCGCCGTCGCCGAGCCGGCGCGGAGCGCGATGGTGACGTCGGCGATGCCCGAATCCTTGAGGTTCTGCGCGTGGGCGTGGCCCTGGCTGCCATAGCCCACGATCGCGACCTTCCTGGACTTGATCAGATTGAGGTCGGCATCGCGATCGTAATAGACGCGCATCGGCGTGATCCTTCGGAGAGTGTCGGGAGAAACCGGGCCATGTCCTACGACAGCCCTTCGACGAAAGCCGCAGGTTTCTACAGGGCAGGTGCTGCCTGTGCAACGCGACGGTTCCGCCGGGCACGGCCCGCGCCGAACCAGACGTAACGCTGGACCTTCGGGCGATGGCCGCATTCAGCCCCGGTGCGAGGATCGCCTCAAGGTGCGGTGCCGAGCGCCTTCCAGCCATAGTCGAGGAGCGGCCGCGCCCGCTGGGCGAACTTTAGGATGCGATCGGCGAGCTTCGGGCTGGTGATGAGCTTCTCGTCGATCGGCTCAACCACGACGAAGGACTTCATCCTGATCGCGCCTTCGACCGGAGTTCCCTTCATGTCCTCGAAGCCGCGCGGCATGCGGGCCAGTCGACCCTCGGTGCCCAGCGCCAGTTTCGCCTTCGCGAGGCTTGCCTCGAGCGCCTGGAACGCCTCCGGGTCGCGGCGAATCGTGGTGCGGATCGTGTTGAGGTCGTCAGGCTCCGGCTGGTGGAAGCCGGCGGCAAGGAAGCTGCCCTCGGGCGAGCCTTCCCAGTCCTTCATCCCCGCCGGTGCGATGTGAAAGTACAGGAGGCCCTGGCCCTTCTTGTCGCCGGTGGGCGTCAGGACCGCCCCGGCGTGGGTCTGGTAGGGCCGCTTGTCCCTGGCGAAGCGGACGTCGCGGTTGATGCGGAAGAGGGTGCTCCTGCTGCCGCGGAGTGGAAGGCCCGCCGTCTCGAACAGCTCCGTGAGGTCCTCGACGAGGGCGAGCGTCGGGCCTTTCACCTGCTCTTCGTAGAGCGCCCGGTTCTCCTGGAACCACTCGCGGTTCTGGTGGAAGCCAAGGGCCTTGAAGAACCCGAGCGTGTCGGGTCCGAACCCGTTGAACCGTGCCATCGCCGCTCCCCGTCGTCGCGGTCTCGCTAGCAGAAGTCCCG
>CAXNGA010000258.1:0-3790 GCA_964201375.1 Kaistiaceae bacterium | reverse complement strand
GTCACGGCGTCCCGCGTCAGCACCAGCTTGTGCCGGCGCATGATGTCGTAGACGTTGATGCCCTGGATCGGCAGGACATCGATGTTGGCGATGTTCCGGGCCGCCAGCGCGAAGCCGCCGTCGATCGTCGCGCCGCCGATGAGGAGCGCATTCGACAGGCCGAGCTTCTCGAAGCGAGCCTTGAGCGCCTTCGTCTTCGGCTCCGTGACCGACAGCACGTCCACCACGATGATGCCGTCTTCCTTGGCCTTGGCCGACAGAGCGTGCTTCAGCGCGAGCGCCCGCACCTTCTTCGGCAGATCATGCGCATGGCTGCGGACCACCGGACCAAACGCCTTGCCGCCGCCGCGGAACTGCGGTGCCGACTTGGCGCCATGACGCGCCTGGCCGGTACCCTTCTGCTTGTACGCCTTCGCCTTCGTGCGGTTGATCTCGCCGCGCGTCTTGGTCTTGTGCGTACCGGCCTGCCGCTTGGACAGCTGGTAGCGGACCATGCGCTGCAGGATGTCGGCGCGCGGCTCGAGTCCGAAGATGTCCCGCGACACCTCGATCGACCCCGACGCTTCGCCGTCGAGCGTGGTTACCTTGAGATCCATTTACGCGGTCTCCCCTTCGGCCGGGGCAGACGCTGCCGGAGCCGCATCGCCGCGCTTGCGGAACGCACCCGGAACCGGGGCAGCCGCCGGCAAGGCGCGCTTCACGGCGTCGCGCACAAGGATCAAGCCGCCCTTTGCACCCGGTACCGCGCCCTCGACCATGATCAGGCCGCGATCGACGTCCGTGCGGACGACCTTGAGGTTCTGGGTCGTGACGCGGTCATTGCCCAGATGGCCGGCCATCTTCTTGTTCTTGAAGACCTTGCCCGGATCCTGGCGCTGGCCGGTCGAACCGTGGGTACGGTGCGACACCGAGTTGCCGTGCGTCGCGCGACCGCCACTGAAGTGGTGCCGCTTGATGACGCCGGCAAAGCCCTTGCCGATCGTGGTGCCGGTGACATCAACGAACTGGCCGACGACGAAGTGATCCGCCGTCAGTTCAGCACCGACCTCGATCATCGAATCCTCGGAAACCCGGAACTCGACAACCTGACGCTTCGGCTCGACCTGGGCCACCGCGAAGTGGCCGCGGAGCGCCTTCGGCGTGTTCTTGACCTTGGCAAGGCCCGAACCGAGCTGGAGCGCGGTGTAACCGTTCTTCTCGGCCGTGCGCTGTGCAACGACCTGGCAATTGTCGAGCCTGAGCACGGTGACGGGGATCTGTTCCCCCGCCTCCGAGTAGACCCGGGTCATGCCGACCTTCTGGGTGATGACGCCTGAACGCATTGTTCTGTCCGCCGGCCTAGAGCTTGATCTCGACATCGACACCCGCCGCAAGGTCGAGCTTCATCAGCGCGTCCACGGTCTGCGGGGTGGGGTCGACGATATCGAGAAGCCGCTTGTGAGTGCGCATCTCGAACTGCTCGCGGCTCTTCTTGTCGACGTGAGGCGAGCGGTTCACGGTGAACTTCTCGATACGGGTCGGAAGCGGGATCGGGCCGCGCACGCGCGCCCCGGTACGCTTCGCCGTCGAGACGATCTCACGGGTCGAGGAATCGAGAACCCGGTGGTCGAAGGCTTTGAGCCGGATTCTGATGTTCTGGCCGTTCATAGTGCTTTTCCCAGATCGTCTGTCGAACGGAGGGGCGAAATCGCCCCCCCACCGTACCGATGATGCCCGGTGCTACTTGATGATCGCAGTGACGACGCCCGAACCAACGGTCCGGCCGCCCTCGCGGATGGCGAAGCGGAGACGCTCCTCCATGGCGATCGGAGCAATGAGCTCGATCGTCATCTTGATGTTGTCACCAGGCATGACCATCTCGGTGCCCTCGGGGAGCTGCACCACGCCGGTCACGTCGGTCGTCCGGAAGTAGAACTGCGGACGATAGTTGGTGAAGAACGGCGTGTGACGGCCACCCTCTTCCTTGGTGAGGATGTAGGCCTCGGCCGTGAAGTTGGTGTGCGGGGTGATCGAACCCGGCTTGGCCAGAACCTGACCGCGCTCCACGCCCTCGCGATCGACGCCGCGGAGCAGCGCACCGATGTTGTCACCGGCCTGGCCCTGATCGAGCAGCTTCCGGAACATCTCGACGCCCGTGACGACGGTCTTCACGGTGGCGCGGATGCCGACGATCTCGACTTCCTCGCCGACCTTGACGATGCCGCGCTCGACGCGGCCGGTCACGACGGTGCCGCGGCCCGAGATCGAGAACACGTCTTCGATCGGCATCAGGAAGGGCTTGTCGACCGGACGGGCCGGAGTCGGGATGTTCTCGTCGACGGCGCGCATCAGCTCCAGGATCGAGTCGTGACCGATCTTCGGATCCTTGTTCTCGAGCGCCGAAAGCGCCGAGCCCTTGACGAACGGAATGGTGTCGCCGGGGAAGCCATACTTCGTCAGAAGTTCGCGGACCTCGAGCTCGACGAGTTCGAGCAGCTCCGGATCATCGACCATGTCGACCTTGTTCAGGAAGACGACGAGAGCCGGGACGCCGACATTGTACGCGAGCAGGATGTGCTCGCGGGTCTGCGGCATCGGGCCGTCG
The DNA here is from genome assembly GCA_964201375.1 of Kaistiaceae bacterium. Lineage (GTDB taxonomy): Bacteria > Pseudomonadota > Alphaproteobacteria > Rhizobiales > Kaistiaceae > JADLGL01. The sequence goes on along the minus strand of CAXNGA010000258.1, from coordinate 1,206 downwards.
GCGGCCGACACGACCAGGATCGCTCCGTCCATCTGGGCGGCGCCCGTGATCATGTTCTTCACATAGTCGGCGTGGCCGGGGCAGTCGACGTGAGCATAGTGACGGGCGGCCGTCTCGTACTCGACGTGCGCCGTGTTGATCGTGATGCCGCGCGCCTTCTCCTCGGGAGCCGAGTCGATCTGGTCGTAAGCGGTGTAGGTCGCTCCGCCGGTCTCGGCCAAAACCTTCGTGATGGCAGCCGTCAGCGACGTCTTGCCATGGTCGACGTGACCGATCGTGCCGATGTTGACGTGCGGCTTGTTGCGCTCGAACTTTACTTTGGCCATGGGGGCTCTCCGTCTCTCGTTTTCCTAGGTGTCGACCGAAATCAGGCGAACTTGGCCTGGATATCCTGGGCAACCGCCTGCGGAACCTGCTCGTAGTGGTCAAACTGCATGGTGTAGGAAGCACGGCCCTGGCTCATGGACCGCAGTGTGTTGACGTAGCCGAACATGTTGGCCAGGGGCACGAACGCCGTGATGATGTTGGCGTTGCCGCGCATGTCTTGACCCTGAATCTGGCCGCGCCGTGAGTTGAGGTCGCCGATGACCGAGCCGACGTAGTCGTCCGGCGAGGTGCATTCGACCTTCATGATCGGCTCGAGCAGCTTCGGCGCCGCCTTCTGCACCGCCTCGCGGAACGCTGCCCGCCCGGCGATTTCGAACGCCAGCACGCTCGAGTCGACGTCATGATAGGCGCCGTCGATCAGCGATGCCTTGACGTCGAGCAGCGGGAAGCCCGCGATGACGCCGCCTGGCAGCACGCTCGCAATGCCCTTCTCGACACCAGGGACGTATTCCTTCGGCACCGAACCGCCGATGACCTTGGACTCGAAGGTGAATCCCTTGCCCTTCTCGTTCGGCTCGATGACGATCCTGACGCGCGCGAACTGACCCGACCCGCCCGACTGCTTCTTGTGGGTGTAGTCCACCTCGGCGCTCTTGGTGATCGTCTCGCGATAGGCGACCTGCGGAGCGCCGACGTTCACCTTGATGAGGTACGGAGCCCGCCGGAGGATGTCGATCTTGATGTCGAGGTGGAGTTCGCCCATCCCCTTGATGATCGTCTGGCCGGACTCCTGGTCCGTCGACACGCTGAAGGAAGGATCCTCCGAGGCGAGCTTCTGCAGCGCGACAGCGAGCTTTTCCTGCTCCCCCTTCGACGCAG
>CAXNGA010000257.1:0-3795 GCA_964201375.1 Kaistiaceae bacterium | reverse complement strand
CCGCAAGGGCCACCTTCGCTTTGAATGCCGGGCTGTGGTTCCGGCGTGGTCGTCTCGTCATCGTCTCTCCTGTCCTGCTGCCAATCTCTGGCCGCGTTCAGGCAGAAACTCCACTCAACCCACTGTCCAGATTCCCCGAGCCAGCTCTCTGGACCCGGCGGCACTACCGCACCGAGCCCCCAGCTCGGATCCCCAATGTCGAAGCCCGCATCCGGGAGCGGTCGCAGACGCGCAGCCGCTGACGACCGCCTTCGGAGCGGAGGTTGGATCGCCGCCCATCGACGATCTCCTCGCCTTCTCGGGGATCTGGCTTGCGATCTACGGCGGCGGCCACACCCTCAAGAGCGTGCTTGGCAAGCGATAGAGGCCGATGTCTCAAATGGAACCGACCACCCGCCATAACCTGAGGTCTCGCAAGCCGCCTCTTAGGCGCCTTCCTGCCGGCGTCTCCACGCTCGCCTTCCTCGCCAGCCGACTGCGGCTGCTCAGGGACGAGCTGATCGCCGAGATCCACCAGGCCCGATCCGAGGGCGACAAGAAGATCGACGCGCTGGCCTCAGCCCTGCGGGAGACCGAGGAGCGGCTGCAGCGCCACGAACTCCTTGTGGCTCAAAGCTTCAAGCCACGCGCTGCCGTCGAGGATGGGTTCGACCGGATCGAGAAGGCGATCGCATCGGCTATGGACCGCATCGATGTCCGGTTCGAGAAAGTCGAGGCCAAGCTCGTGGCACGTGCGCCGACCGTTTCGGATACTTCGCGCCGCTGAGCACCACGTAGGAGTGTCGGATCAACCGCCACAGCCGCTTATAGACTCCAAAGCGTGACTCCTGCGATTGCCCAGTGATGGTTATTTGTCAGAGTGAGGCGTTCGCCGGAGCCAACGGGTCGAACCGTAACGCCCGTCGTCAGCGATGCGGCGAAGCATCCCCACTATGAGTGGCAATACGACCGGCTTGGTCTTACGCAGGCCGTAAACTGGTCGCGTTCGGCTTCAGGCTTCGCTGGTCGATTTCGGTGTTGAACCGAACTCTCTGGCCCACGTCTAACGTCGGCAATCCCGACTGGCGGACCTGCGAAATGTGCACGAAGACGTCGCGATCGCCCCCATCTGGGGTAATGAATCCATATCCCTTGCTGACGTGGAATACCTTGACCGTCCCAAACCGCGTCCGGAGCTGCCGCCTCGCTAGTGCTCCGACCACCGGCCAAGGTTCACCTGGTCGAGTCTTCGACCACTTGACGAAGCTTTTTGCCCGCGACGGATTTCCTCCGAGGGCGAAAGCCGCCGAGTTCCACCCAACAACAGAGCCACCGCCGATGTAGCTTCCCCTGCTCATATTTCGCTCCCCGAAGACCGCGACGCTGTGCATCGAGATAGGAAGGGTGCTGTCGCGCCGCCAGAGGCGAGCTCAGTCAAACTATTTCGCCTTAGGGCATCTTCGCCGACAACAGAGCAAGCTACCGTCGTCGGCATCGACATCGACACTCTGCGAAGCCGCTACCACACAGAGCTTGCGGGCGCGGCCATCAAGGCGAACGCCAAGGTCGCCGAGTGCCTGTTTCGGAAGGCCACCGGCGACGGCAGGGAGTCCGTCATCGCGGCGATCTTCTGGCTCAAGAAACGGGCCAAGTGGAGCGAGGCATCGGCCCCTTCCGAGCGTCAACCTCAGCCACAAGGAAGCACTGGATCAGCTGGCGTGAGCGACGGCGTCGCCGACGCCGAAGTCCGGGCGCGGATCGAAGCGCGGGCCGCCTACGAGACGCAGCACAAGGTGCGATCCGCGAGATTGGGCGATGACCACTCCAGGTCTGTTGTCGTTATTTGGAGCGAGCAAACGGCACGGGTACTCACCCAGGCACTTGGCAACGACCAGCACCCGCGGACGGTGACGCCTACGAGCCTGTGCTATGGCCGCCATGCGAGCGGCCAAGAGATGAGAATGTTCCATAACACCGCCAGCCTAGGGACGGCGGGGGCACCTGTCCATTCGTACAGCTTGCTTTCCTGTGAAGATGCTGAACCCGGCCGTCAGCTTTTGGCTGAAAACGAGGGCCCGGGGCAGCGAGGCTTCCGCCCCTTCCGACCAGCAGCTCACCCACGAGGAAGCATTGGACCCGCTGGCAAGAGCGACGGCGTTGCGGATGGCGATCTCCGGCTGCGGATAGAATGCGTGGCAAGGTCCCCGGAACGACGAAAGAGGACATCACGCTCTCCAATAGACTCCATTGAGTGACACGCCTGCTGCTGGCGCCTACCTCTTCCATCACAAGACCCCAATCAAGGAGACTCCCATGTCCTGGAAGACCCCGAAGATCGCCGAAGTTTGCGTTGGCATGGAAATCAACATGTACGCTTGCGCAACGCGCAAGTAGTCGTTGATTTCAGCGCTTCTGAATGGGGACGGCCTTGGTCGTCCCTTTTCGTTTCTGCCGTGCGACCGGCCGGGCGATTGGCGCGGAACAACCGGCAAGCTGCCAACTGACGCCAGGACGAGCGAGGCTTGGGCTGCCACGACCACCTCCGCCGTCAGGCGGGGGCGCCGGCATCCGTGATGCCCAGCGCCTCAAGAAGCTCCGCGACTTCCTTCGCATCCACACCGTCGAGAATCGCCTTCGCAACACGTGCCGCCGCGCGGTCGCCGCGTTGTGCAGCCGCGAGGAGACCGATTGCCGCTGCGACCGGGTCGAATCCGTGCCGCCGGGCGAAGGCTACGACTTTGTCGTGCTGAGCCAGGCGCAAGATCTCCTCGGCCTGCCCAAGCGGTAGAGCGCGCAGATCGCCGGTCGACAGCTCGGCTGCAAGGCCCGCCCAGTCGATCCCTTCTCCAACCCCGCCGAAGGGGAAAAAGCTTTGCGGCTCGTCTCGGAAGCCATGCAGGAGGTCCTGGCGGGCAAGCCGCCTTGAGAACAGGATCCTGTGGGAGTCATCGGCAGCCGAAAGCAGCATAGGCTCAAGCCCAACCGAAGCGGCGGGCGAAGGCAGCGGGATCTTCCGAGTCGACGGGACTCCGAGGCGCACGTCCGCAACGTCGTCCACGACAAGGAGGCTCGTGAGGTGGGTCACGAGTCCTTCGGCTTCGGCGAGTGCCGCCGCCTCCTCCTCCGGCAGGGCGGGGAGTTCCATCGCCGCCACGATCGCCGCGACGCCGGGGGCCATCACGTCCCCTGCCGTTTGTGTCGCTACACCTCGGTCGATCACGGCCTCGATGCGAGCATTGCCGCGGCGAGCGATTATGGTGGTCCGGGCGCCGTTCGCCGATCGCGTACGAAGGGAGGGTGCGCGGAGCCCCGCGATGGCAGCGCGTACGGCCGCTGGCAGGTCGTCGCTCGCGGCAACGAGGATGTCGCCACCCGTCAGAGCCGCAAGGTGCCCTACATTGGCTTCGAGGCTATCCTCGCCGACAAGAACGGCTGTGACTCGCTGTCCTGCGCGTGCAAGCGTTTGAACGTCGAGCGCGTGGCTCTTGCCATCGGTGATGAGGATGATGTCCGCCCCGGGGCAGAGGCCGAGAACCGTTTCAATCGCTGACCCGATCTCGGTGCCGCCTCGCGGCGGACCGAGTTTCGACACAAGGCGACGGAACCGCGCCGGAACCGATCTCGCCCCGAAACCGAGGACACCCGATCCCTCGGTGTCCGTCCGGCCGATCTCCTCGCAGCCATTGTCAAAGGAGAATAGTGCGACCACGTCCCCTTCTCGGAGATCGTCGGCAACGACGGTGAGCGCCCGCACGGCCACCTCGTGCTTGGTCTCCCCGCGGTCGCCTGCACGCTCGTTCATCGAACCGGAGCGAT
>CAXNGA010000256.1:0-3835 GCA_964201375.1 Kaistiaceae bacterium | reverse complement strand
TCGGCGAATCGCGGCGGCGCCGCGAAGCCACCCCCCCCGAGCGCCGTGAGGCGCCCACCCTCCCCGCGCGGCGTCGACGTGACGCCGGCGCCGCCAGAAGGATCCTTCCATGCCGAACACCACGCTGACCGCAGACATCATCGCATCGGAGGCCCTCGACATCCTCGAGGACGAGCTCGTGATGGCGAACCTCGTCCATCGCGCGCACGAGAACGAGTTCACCAGGGGCGTCAACGGCTACACCGTCGGCGATACGCTGACGGTGCGCCGTCCGGCCGACTTCACCGTGCGCGACGGCGCCACCGCATCCGCCCAGGACGTGGTGGAGGGCAAGACCACGATCGCGATCGACAGGCAGAAGGGCATCGACTTCAAGTTCACCTCGGCCGACCTGACGCTGAAGATCGGCGAACTGTCCGAGCGGGTGATCCGTCCGGCGGTGGTGCAGCTCGCCAGCGAGGTCGACCTCGACCTGATGGCGCTCTACCGCAACGTCCCCAACCACGTGACGATCCCGTCCGGCGGCATCGATTCCTTCGCCGACTATGCACTGGCGCCGACCCGCATGGACACCTGCGCCATCCCGCAGGACCAGCGCTACGCGATCCTGTCGCCGGCGGACCACTGGAAGATGCTGGGATCGCAGACCGCGCTCTACATCCAGGATGCGGCCAAGGGCGCCTACCGCAACGCAAAACTCGGCACGATCGGCGGCGTCGAGACCTACATGTCCCACAACGTCCCGGTCCATACGACCGGCACGCGCACCGGCACGGACGCCATCGACCTCACCATCGTCGACGGCACCTTCACCTGGGCGAACGTGAAGAACGCCAGCACCATCACCATCCACATCGACGGCATGGCGGCCGCGGCCTCGACGATCGCCCATGGCGACACGTTCACGATCGCCGGCCTCCACGACGTCCACCCGGTGACGAAGGCGCGGCTGCCGCACCTGAAGATGTTCGCAGTGCTGGAGCTTGCCACCGCCTCGTCCAACGAGACGGACGTGAAGATCTGGCCGCCGATCATCCTGTCGGGCGCGCAGAAGACGTACGACCTCGACACGACCGTGGACGGCGCCGACCTCGACAACAACGTCGTGACCTGGCAGGGCACGGCCTCGACGAACTACACGCAGAACCTCTTCTTCCACAGGAACGCCTTCGCGCTCTGCATGGTACCGATGGAAAAGCCGCCGGGCGCGGTCGATGTGGCGCGGAAGAGCTTCAAGGGCCTCTCCATCCGCCTCATCCCCTACTATGACGGCGCCAACGACATCTCGAACTGGCGCCTCGACATCCTCTACGGCGTGAAGTGCATCGACCCGCGCCTCGCGGTGCGCGCTTCGCTGGCGGCGGACATCTAGGTCCGCAGCACGACGGGACTGGCCGGCCGCTGCCCCGCGGGGGTGGCGGCCGGATCGGCCCAATCAGTTCGCCATACCGTCCCGCAGGCGGCGGAGGGCGGCGGACTGGGCGGCGGCGGGGCCGCGGATGGCGGCGAGGGAGGCGGCGGCGGCCAGGATCTGGCGCCGTTCTTCGGGCGTGAGGCGCTCGCGCCACAGCGGCAGCAGTTTCCGGCCGACCTCGTCGAGGTCGATGCCCTCGCGCGCCGCCCGCTTCGCGAGGGTGAGCGCCGCGGCCGGGTCGCGATGGGCCACCACGTCCCGCAGGAAGGTCCTGATCGCCGCCTCCTCCTCCCGCCCGAGCCCCGGTCCGGCGCTGGCAAGGCAGGCGAGATAGACGGCGGCGGCAAGGCCGGGATCGTCGATCGCGGCCAGCGTCGATGATGCCCCTGACCTGCGGCGGCGTTTCCGCCGGCTGTACGCGCCCCTGAGGTGGCCGGCGGCAGCGACCGCGTCGCCGATGGCGGCCGGGCCGCGGAGCCGGAAATACCAGACCGCCAGACCGATGATGGCGGTCCCGATGAGGGTCAGAATCGACATGCGCCTCCGCCCTCACGGGCGCCCCTTTGCCGACATCTACCTTGAGGCGAGTGCCGTGTGATTACGAGGCAGGCGGAACGCAGGGCGAGCGGACGGAGCACTTCGATGCGGCCGGCTGACCGGCATGAGTGGACAGGCTTGAGGGCGGCGCAACCGGCTTTCGGGCCGGCTTGACGGGCGGCGGGAGCTACTGCGTTTTCCTGCCGCGACCCAGACCGACGGCGCCACAGAGATAGCCCGAGCGAAGGGGCGCATGTTTTCCGGGCGTCCGAAAGGGCACCTGCAGCGGAGCCGTTCCCCTGACGAGCGCCCATTCCCATCGCCCGGACATCGACGGACTGCGAGCGATCGCCGTTCTTTCGGTCGTAGCCTATCATTTCGGCGTCGGCCCAGTCGGTGGCGGCTTCGCCGGCGTGGACGTATTCTTCGTCATATCCGGGTTCCTCATCACCTCGATCATTGCCCGGGAGAAACGCGCCGGCACGTTCTCGCTCGGCGGCTTCTACGCCCGCCGGATCAGGCGCATCCTGCCGGCGCTCCTGGTCGTCGTCGTCACCTCACTCGTGGCGGGATACGTTCTCCTCGTGCCGAGCGATCTGGCCGCCCTCGGGTCCCAGGCGGCCTCGGCTGCCTTCGGCGTCTCGAACTTCTACTTCTTCGGCAACACCGGGTATTTCGACCGGGCGGCGGAGCTCCAGCCGCTTCTCCATTCCTGGTCGCTGGGCGTCGAGGAGCAGTTCTACCTCGTCTGGCCGGCATTGTTCCTTCTTGTCTGGAGGATCGGCAGGGGGTCGATCCGGATGATCGTCGTCGCGGCCGCGATCATCGGCATCGTGAGCTTAGGGCTGTCCGTCCTCATCACGCCGGAGAGCCCCCAGACTGCATTCTACATGCCCCACACGCGAGCGTTCGAACTCGCGCTCGGCGGGCTCGTCGCACTCCTGCCGGCAGTGCGCCTCCGCTGGCTCGCCGCACTGATGTCGACTCTCGGTGTCGCCGTTGTTGTGGCTAGCGCGTTCGCGCTCGACGACGACATGCCCTTTCCAGGCTGGATTGCGCTTATCCCCTGCCTGGGGGCGGCCCTCGTGGTGTGGCCGACGGCGCACCGCACCGCGGCTGCCCGGCTCCTCGGTTTCCGGCCGCTCGTCTTCGTCGGCCTCACCTCCTATTCGATCTACCTCTGGCACTGGCCGCTACTGGTCTTCTTCCGCCACTACGCGTACGGCGCCGAACCGTCGGCCGTCGAGGCTGCAATCCTCCTTGCGGCGACGTTCGCCCTGTCGGTCCTCACCTGGCGCCTGGTCGAGGTTCCATTCCGGCGGATGGGGACGCGGCCGGCGAAGGCGATCGGCCTCGGGCTCCTCGCCGCCGCCAACATCGCGGCGGCGGGTCTCGTCATCCTCTGGCAAGCCGGCCTCCCTTTCCGGATACCGGAGGAGGCCGGGCGCTACGTCGCCTATCTCGACGAGCGACGTCCAGCGTTGGGCATCGTCGATTGCTTCGAGCAGACGCGGCCCGACGGCGCGGGCGGCTTCGAGAACGACTGTCTGCTCTTGCCGCCGGGGTCTGACGCGCGGGTTCTCGTAATCGGAGACAGCCACGCAACCCACTATTCGCTCGCGCTCACCAATGCGTTCCCCGATGTCCGGTTCGGGGGGATGTTCGAAGCGGGGTGCCGGCCCGTCGTACAGCCGCAACGCTCACCGAGCAGCACGACCCGTTGCGGGGAGGGAATGAGCAGGTTCTTCGAGTTCATCTTGCCGAGGTTGCAGCTCGACACCATTGTCATCTCGGCGCGCTGGTCGAACGGTGACGCGGACCAGATCCGCGAGACGGTCGACTATGTCGGGCAGTTCGCCGACCGCGTAATCGTGCTCGGCCAGA
>CAXNGA010000255.1:0-3846 GCA_964201375.1 Kaistiaceae bacterium | reverse complement strand
GCGGGGCTCGCCCTGCTGCCGGGGCTCGCCCTGCTGGCGGAACTCACCCTGGCCGCCCTGGCCGCCCTGGCCGCGGTATTCGCCCTGCTGGCGATCCTGCGGTCGGTAATTGTCGCGCTGCCGGCCGTAATTGCCCTGCCGGAACTCGCTCTGCGGCGGGCGGCGCTGCTCGTTCTGGCCGCCCTCGAAGTCGCCTTCGCCCTCGCCGTCCTGGCCGGCATTGTCGCGCTGGCCGGCGAACGGTGCGCCGTTCACATAGGGCTGCGGGTCGCCGCCGCCGAACTGCGGACGGCCGTCGCCGCCCTGCGGGCGATCGTACGGGCCGCCGTCGAGATCGTCTTCGTCCTCGAATTCCTCGGGCCGCTGGAAGGGCTGCTGCTGGGGCATCTGCGCCTGGGCGGCGGCAACGATGCGGTAGTAGTGCTCGGCGTGCTGGAGGTAGTTCTGCTCCGCCACACGGTCACCGGAAGAGGTGGCGTCACGGGCCAGCATCACGTACTTCTCGGCGATGTGCATCGCCGTCCCGCGGATCTTCACGTCCGGGCCGTTGCTCTCGAAGCTCCGCTGAAGCGGGTTGGGACCCTTCCGGCTCCGTCCACGCATCCGCTTGTTGCTATTGTTGCTGTTGTTGTTGTTGTGACCCTGCCTCATACCGGCTCTCTGTCTGGAACTAACTTCGGCCGCGCCGTTTCGACGGCGCCGACCGCTTGGCCTGCGGGCCAGATTCGTCCGTCAGCCGGCGCCCGGCGCCGTGCCGACCCGCGACCAGACGTACGCCCCGACACGAGGCGATAGTCCCGCGCAAATCTTCGACATGCAGTCTTAGTACTTCGACCGACGCGGGTAACGCGGACCGCTCACGCAGCCTTCACGAAACCCGATGGATTTTGATTTTCCCTAACGTCAGGCGCTTTCGCCCTTTGCTTCGGTAAACAAAGCCTAGCTGCTTCGCTGTGCTTTTCCAAGCGGTTTTTCGCCCCGATCCCGGCCGGAGTTAACGGATCAGCACTGCGGCACGGTCATGCCCGGGAAGGTCCCGCAGGAGGGTGGGCGACCACCCATGCGCGATCGCAAGGTCCGAGAACATCGCAGCCTGGCGGTAGCCGAATTCGAAGACGGCGAACCCGTCCGGCTTCAGCATACGGCCGAGCTCCGGAACGATGCGACGGTAGTGGTCCAGCCCATCCGCACCGCCGTCGAGGGCAAGCCGCGGATCGTGATGGATGACCTCCATTGGCAGCTCCGGGAGATCGTCGCCATCTACATAGGGAGGGTTCGACAGGATTGCATCGAACGGGCCTGCAATTCCTTCCGCCCAGTCGGCGACCAGGAAGGCCGATCGTCCGGAAAGGCCCAGTCGCGCGGCGTTCTCGCGGGCGGTGCGTACGGCATCCTCGCTCCGGTCGGTGCCGATCCCGAAGGCGCCCGGCAGTTCCGACAGCACCGCAAGGAGTATGCAGCCCGAGCCGGTGCCGAGGTCGATGATGACTGGCCGGTCGATGCCGCGACGGCGGAACTCCGCCACGGCAGCTTCCACCACGGTCTCGGAATCCGGTCGTGGCACCAGCGTTCCCGGAGAAAGGCGAAACGGCAGGCCCCAGAACTCGCGCTCGCCGATGATGCGGGCAACCGGCTCGCCCCGGAACCTCCGGCGGGCAAACCCTTCGGCGACCTCCACGAGGTCGGCCGCGACCGGCTCGTCGTCGCGCAGGGTGAGGTTGGCGGCATCGGCGCCGAGTGCGTGCGCCACCAGAAGCTTCGCATCGAGCGCCGGAAGCTGCGCCGAATCATCGCCCCAGCCCGCCCTGAGCTGACCTGCGATCCTGCGGCGGAGGGCTGCGATCGTGACGGGCGCGTCAGGCATGGCGGTCTAGCTGCTCGTTCCTTCGAGGTCGGCGAGCTGGTCCGCCTGGTGGCTGGTGATCAGCGCCTCGATGACCTCGTCGAGCGCGGTGCCGATCATCACCTGCGGCAGGTTGTAGAGCGTGAGGTTGATGCGGTGGTCCGTCACCCGGCCTTGCGGGAAATTGTAGGTGCGGATGCGCTCGGAACGGTCGCCGCTGCCGACCTGGCCCTTCCGCGACGCAGCGCGCTCGCTGTCGACCTTCTCGCGCTCGGCCTCGTAGAGCCGCGACTTCAGGAGCGCCATCGCGGTGACGCGGTTCGCCTGCTGCGACCGGGCGCTCGCCGTGACGACGATACCGGTCGGGAGATGCATGATGCGGACGGCGGTGTCGGTCGTGTTGGCGTGCTGGCCGCCGGCCGAGGACGCGCGGGTGATGTCCCATCTCAGGTCATCGGCCTTGATCTGGATGTCGATGTCGACCGCTTCCGGCAGGACGGCGACCGTTGCGGCCGAGGTGTGGATGCGCCCGCTGCCCTCGGTGTCGGGGACGCGCTGGACCCTGTGGACGCCCGATTCGAACTTCAGCCGCGCGAACACGCCGCGGCCGTTCACCTCGGCGATGATCTCCTTGTAGCCGCCGACTTCGCCCGCGCTTTCTTCCACGACATTGACCTTCCAGCCGTGGATGTCGGCGTAACGCTGATACATGCGGAAGAGGTCGCCCGCGAAGAGGGCCGCCTCGTTGCCGCCGGTGCCGGCGCGAATCTCGAGGATGGCGCTCTTCTCGTCCGCGGCGTCCTTCGGCAGGAGCAGCTTCGACAGCGCAAGGTCGAGATCCGGGATGCGCCGGTCGAGAATCAGGGCCTCCTCGCGGGCCATGTCGGCCATCTCGGGATCGGCAAGGAGCGCGTCGAGTTCCTTCCGGTCCGATTCCGCCTTCCGCAGCGTGCGCGCAGCCTCCGCCACGGCCTCGAGTTCGGCGCGCTCGCGGCTGAGCCTGATCATCGTCTGCGTGTCGAGCGGCGCCGACAGCTGGGCGTCGATCAGCTCGGACCGCTTGATGATGCTGTCGATCTTGTCGGCGGAAAGCACGGTCGGCGGGCTCGTCTCGGCTGGGTGTTGCGCAGCGGGACTTACACCAAGCACGGCTCCCGGCGAAAGCGGCGCGGTGTGGCGCCCCGTCAGGCCGGCCGCGACCGGAGCGCAGTCACGGCGAGGACGGCGCCGACGAGCGAGAGCATGATGCAGATGACGGCCGTCGTTACGAAACCCGCACTGAAGGCGTCGCGTGCGGTGGCCACGAGCTGCGACCGTGCCGGCTCGGGCAGTGTTTCGGCGACGTTGAGCGCGCCTCCCAGCGTGCCGAGTGCGTCGGCGATCGCGTCCGGCGGCAGGCCGACGCCGGCGGTGGCGAGGAAGTTCGCCCGGTAGGAGGCGGCAACGATGCTGCCGAGGACGGCGATCCCGAGTGCTGCGCCGAGCTCGAAGCTCGTCTCCGACATCGCAGAGGCCGCGCCGCTGCGCTCGACGGGCGTGGAGCCGATCACGATGTCGGTGGTGATAGGCGGGATCGGCGCGATGCTGAGAGCCACGATGAACGCCCCCGTCACCACCAGAGCGAGGCTGCCTGCGCCGGGGGCAAGCTGGGCGAGAAGCACGAAGCCCAGCGCGGAGCCGAGGAAGGCGGAGGCGATCACCGGCGTTGGCCCGAAGCGCCGCGCGAGGAAGGGCGAGGCCAGCGAACCCACGATCAGCGCGATGCCCGTAGGCAGCGACCACAGGCCGGCATCGAGCGGCCCGAGGCCCAGGACGAGCTGGAGGTACTGCGCGACGAAGAAGAACGTACCGGACGGGACGAACAGGGCCAGCATGTTGGTGAGGAGCGCCACCGTCACCGCCCCGCGGAGGAGCCGCACGTCGATCAGCGGGTCGGCGAGGCGAAGCTGGCGGGCGACGAAGACGACACCAAGGCCGATGCCCGCCACGATGAACGTGAGGGG
>CAXNGA010000254.1:0-3860 GCA_964201375.1 Kaistiaceae bacterium | reverse complement strand
GCCGATCCCGACGAGATCATCGCCGCCGTCAGACGCGGGCACCAAACGTTGAAATCAATCCACTAGACGATCAGGCCCGCCCACTCAAGTCCGCCCATCCGCACGCCAATGCTCGTCGACGCCCCGCGCGTCGCTCATGGCAGGCGCGTCACTGGCGCATTTGAATCCCCACCGGGAACGACTATGCCATCCTGATTTTGGCGCGGCAGTCTTCCTGCTGCGGCAGACTGCCTGCGCGTCTTGTTCCGTGACCCCGTCATCGAGAGTCTCCGCCCAGTGAACCGCATCAAGCGCCTCCTCGTCGCCAACCGCTCGGAGATCGCCATCCGTGTCTTCCGGGCCGCGACCGAACTCGGAATTGAAACGGTCGGCATCTTCGCCGAGGAGGACAAGCTCTCGCTGCACCGCTTCAAGGCGGACGAAGCGTACCGCGTCGGCGCCGGGCTGGGTCCGCTCGCCGCCTATCTCGACATCGCCGAGATCATGCGTGTGGCGCGCGAAGCGAAGGTCGACGCGATCCATCCCGGCTACGGCTTCCTGTCCGAGAGCCCGGAATTCGCAGAGGCGTGCGCAGAGAACGGCATCATCTTCATCGGCCCGTCGCCCGACTCGATGCGGCAGCTCGGCAACAAGGTCGCCGCCCGAAACCTCGCAAAGTCGGTGAACGTGCCGGTCGTGCCGGCGTCCGATCCGCTGCCGGACGATCCGGCCATGGTCCGCGCGATCGCCGACACGATCGGCCTCCCGGTCATGCTCAAGGCATCCTGGGGTGGCGGTGGCCGCGGTATGCGGCCGATCACCGATGGCGGCCAGATCGTCGAGTTCGTGAAGGCCGCCAAGCGTGAGGCAAAGGCCGCCTTCGGCAAGGACGAGGTCTACTTCGAGAAGCTCGTCAACCGGGCCCGCCATGTCGAGGTCCAGATCCTCGGCGACAGCGCAGGCAACCTGGTCCACCTCTTCGAGCGCGACTGCTCGGTGCAGCGCCGCCACCAGAAGGTCATCGAGCGTGCCCCGGCCGCCTACCTCGCTGCCGAGCAACGGGCCGCGATGTGCGATGCCGCGCTCCGCATCGGCCGCGCGACCGACTATGTCGGCGCAGGCACCGTCGAGTTCCTCGTCGATGTCGACAGCGGCGCCTTCTATTTCATCGAGGTCAATCCGCGCATCCAGGTCGAGCACACCGTCACCGAGGTGGTCACCGGCCTCGACATCGTCAAGGCGCAGATCAGGATTGCCGACGGCGGCCGTATCGGCCACCTCGAGGAGACCGGCATCCCGACGCAGGACAGGATCGTCCTCGATGGCCATGCCATCCAGTGCCGCATCACGACGGAGAACCCCGAGAACAACTTCATCCCGGACTACGGGCGCATCATCGCCTATCGCGGCGCCTTCGGCTTCGGCATCCGCGTCGATGGCGGCACCGCGTATTCGGGTGCGGTCGTTACCCGCTTCTACGATCCGCTGCTCGAGAAGGTGACCGCCTGGGCGCCGACGCCCGACGAGTGCATCGAGCGCTCGCTGAGGGCGATCCGCGAGTATCGCATCCGCGGCGTCGCCACGAACCTTCCGTTCCTCGAAGCGGTGCTGTCGCATCCTCGCTTCCGCAACAACGAAGTTACGACGCGCTTCATCGACGAGACGCCCGAACTGTTCCAGTATCTGGTTCGGCGCGACCGGGCCTCGCCCCTGATCACCTACATCGCCGACGTCACCGTGAACGGTCACCCGGACGTGCGCGGCCGGGCGATGCCTGCCCCCGGCACACGCCTGCCGATCCCGCCGCATTTCCCCGGCCAGCCGAAGGAAGGCACCAGGCAGCTGCTCGACCGGCTCGGTCCGAGAGGCTTTGCCAACTGGATGCGCGACCAGAAGCGCGCGCTCGTCACCGACACGACGATGCGCGACGCGCACCAGTCGCTGATCGCCACCCGCATGCGCACCTATGACGTTACCGGCGTGGCGCAGGCCTACAGCACCGGCATGCCGGGCCTCCTCTCGCTCGAGGCCTGGGGCGGCGCAACCTTCGACGTCGCCATGCGCTTCCTGACGGAGGATCCGTGGGAGCGGCTCGCCACGCTCCGCGAGCGTGTCCCGAACATCCTGATCCAGATGCTTCTGCGCGGCGCGAACGGCGTCGGCTACACCAACTATCCCGATAACGTCGTCCAGTACTTCATCAGGCAGGCGGCCGATTCCGGTGTCGATCTCTTCCGCATCTTCGACTGCCTCAACTGGGTCGAGAACATGCGGGTGGCGATCGACGCGGTGGTCGATGCCGGCAAGATCGCCGAGGGCGCAATCTGCTACACCGGCGACCTCTTCGACCCCAACCGACAGAAGTACTCGCTGCAGTACTATGTGAAGCTCGCCAAGGAGCTCGAGCGGGCAGGGGTCCACGTCCTCGGCATCAAGGATATGGCGGGCCTCCTTCGGCCGCGCGCCGCTCGGGCGCTAGTGAAAGCGCTCAAGGAGGAGGTCGGCCTGCCAGTCCACCTCCACACCCACGACACGTCCGGAATCTCGGCGGCGACGGTTCTTGCCGCCGTCGATGCCGGCGTCGATGCCTTCGATGCTGCCATGGACTCGATGTCCGGCACCGTCTCGCAGCCGACCCTCGGCTCGCTCGTGGCAGCGCTCGACGGCACCGAGCGCGATACCGGCCTTGACCCCGAGGCGATCCGCCAGATCAGCTTCTACTGGGAGGCCGCGCGGGCGCAGTACGCCGGCTTCGAGAGCGACCTCAAGGCGGGCGCCTCGGAGGTCTATCTCCACGAGATGCCGGGCGGGCAGTACACCAACCTCCGCGAGCAGGCCCGCTCTCTCGGGCTCGCCAGCCGCTGGCACGAGATCGCCCGCGCCTACCGGGCCGCGAACGACCTCTTCGGCGACATCGTCAAGGTGACCCCGTCGTCCAAGGTCGTCGGCGACATGGCGCTGATGATGGTCTCGCAGGACCTCACGCCGGCCGATGTACTCGATCCGACCCGCGACGTCGCGTTCCCGCAGTCGGTGGTCGAGATGCTCCATGGCGATCTCGGGCAGCCGCCCGGCGGCTGGCCGGAGGCGCTGCAGAAGAAGGCGCTGAAGGGCGAGAAGCCGATCACGGTGCGTCCCGGCTCGCTGCTGCCGCCGGCGAACCTGGAAGCGCTGCGGGCGGAGGCGAAGAAGGCCGCCGATCGCGACATCACCGACCAGGAGTTCGCCTCCTACCTCATGTACCCGAAGGTCTTCTCCGACTTCGCCTCGGTCTCCGCGACCTACGGTCAGGTCTCGCAATTGCCGACGCCGACCTACTTCTACGGCATGAAGGTCGGCGAGGAGATTTCCGTCGATACCGAGCGCGGCAAGACGATCATCCTCCGCCTGCAGGTCGTCGGCGACGTCGATGCCGAAGGACAGGTCCAGGTCTTCTTCGAGGTCAACGGCCAGCAGCGTATCGTCCGGGTCCCGAACCGCACCGTGGCAGCCAAGGTCCCGGTCCGCCGCAAGGCCTCGGAAGCCGAGCCGGGCCATGTCGCCGCGCCGATGCCCGGCGTGGTATCGACCGTGGCGGTCAAGGCCGGCCAGCAGGTGAAGGCCGGCGACGTCCTCTTCACCATCGAGGCGATGAAGATGGAATCCTCGCAGCACGCCGCAATCGACGGCACCGTCGAGGAGGTGGTCGTCACGCCCGGCAGCGCCGTGGAGGCAAAGGACCTGGTCATCATCCTCAAGCCGGCCGCCGTCGCGGCTGCATGAGGAAGCGACCTGCAGGCTGCCTCGCGGCGCTTGCCAGCGCCCCGCCGCGGGCCGATGCTGCACGGCAGGGTGCAGGTCGCACCCGCGGAAGGGTATGGCGATGACCCCCTGGCTCTTCA
>CAXNGA010000253.1:0-3874 GCA_964201375.1 Kaistiaceae bacterium | reverse complement strand
CAGGAGTTCAACTCCCTCGATGCCCAGCGGGAAGCATGCGAAGCCTATGTCCTCAGCCAGCGGCATGAGGGCTGGTTGGTCCTGCCGGAGATGTATGACGATGGCGGTGTCTCCGGCGGGACGATTGAGCGGCCGGCGCTCCAGCGCCTCCTGGCCGACATTCGGGCGAAGAAGATCGACACGGTGGTGGTCTACAAGGTCGACCGCCTGACCCGCTCTCTGTCCGACTTCGCCAAGATCGTCGATGTGTTCGACACGAACGGCGTGTCGTTCGTGTCCATCACGCAGTCCTTCAACACCACCACCTCGATGGGCCGGCTCACGCTCAACATGCTGCTCAGCTTCGCCCAGTTCGAGCGGGAGGTCACCGGCGAGCGCATCCGGGACAAGATCGCCGCGTCGAAGAAGAAGGGCATGTGGATGGGGGGTGTGACGCCGCTCGGCTACGACGTCCGGGACCGGAAGTTGGTTGTAAACGAGGCGGAGGCCGAGACGGTCCGACACATCTTCCGCCGCTACGCCCAGCTGCGCTCCGTCAGGCTGCTCCAGCGGGAACTCGCCGCTGGCGGCATCGTCAGCAAGCGGAGGGTCGACCGCTTCGGCAGCGAGCGCGGCGGCATGCCGCTCGCCCGGGGTGCCATCTACCTCCTGCTCCAGAACCGGATCTATCGCGGCGAGATCGTCCATGGGGAATCCAGTTACCCCGGGGAGCATGACGCGATCGTCGACGAGGCGCTCTGGGATGCGGCCCGGAAGCTGCTGGCGGAGAACCGGGTCGAACGTCAGACCGGCGCCACAGCATCCGTGCCGAGTGTGCTTGCCGGCCTCCTGTACGACGATGCCGGTGAGCGGATGGTGCCGACCCACGCCAACAAGAAGGGAACCCGGTACCGCTACTATGTCAGCCAAAACCTGATCAAACGTGGCCGGGCCGGTGGCTCCGATCCCGGCTGGCGGGTGCCGGCCGCTGACATCGAGTCACTCGTCGAACAGCGGGTGGTCAGCTTCCTCGGCGATGCCGAAGCCATCTTCGCTGCCACGACGTCTGCCGTGATCGGCCTGCCCCAGCGGAATGCCGTCATCGCCGCCGCGGGCTCGTTGGCCCGGCGATGGCCGGACGAGCCCGGGTCCAGCCGCCGCCTCCTCCTGCAGCGACTGGTGCGCCGCATCACAGTGCATCGGGAGGTCATCGAGATTGCCGTCCGACCGTCGGCAATCCCAGCGGTCGCCGCGAATGATCCATCTGTCCCGGACGCTGCGGGTGCAGCGGCGACACCGGACGATGAAAGTATCATCACGCTCTCGGTGCCGGCGCGCCTGCAGCGGACCGGCCTTGAGATGCGCCTCCTGGTCGAAGGGGCTGGTGGAGGTTCGAGGGGCCACCCCGATCGGGGTCTACTCCGCCTCCTCGCCCGCGCGCACCACTTCAACGCCATGCTCCACGAGGCGCAGGGACGGACGATGATCGACCTCGCCCGGGAGGTGGGTGTCACTCCCTCCTACTTCACCCGGGTCCTGCGGCTCAGCTTCCTGGCGCCCGACATCGTCAAGACCATCATGCACGGCCGCCAGCCATCGCACCTCACCGCGAAGCTCCTGGCACGCACCGAGCTTCGGCCGGGCTGGTCGGATCAGGTCAGTCAGTTCGGCATCGCCTGACAGGATCTCCCAATCGGGACGGCACCGACCCCCTCGCCCCCGGGCGAGGGGTTGCTCGTTCCGGAGCCCGAGTACCACCGACGAAACTGACTGTGCAAAAGCTTCCGCGGCCTTCCGCAGCATGCCGAAACAGGCGTACCACCCGAATCGCGATAGGAGACTTTCTGAGGTTCAGCGCGACCTTTGTCGGAGCGCCTCCGTCTCAGCGACCAGATCGCCGCGCGACATCGGGCGCAACCCGCGGGAATGTCGGGGCTAGTGCCCGCGGCACCCGCCCAATCCAAAAAGCCCTGTAAAATCAATAGGTTATGGCGGAGAGGGTGGGATTCGAACCCACGGTACGCTTGCACGCACTCCGGTTTTCGAGACCGGCCCGATCGACCACTCTGGCACCTCTCCGATCCGGACGCCGTGGTCTAAGGCGGCGGACCATATACAGGCGGGTTGCCGGGTGACAAGCCGCATCGCGTGGCCAAAACGGCGCGGCTGCGGGTTTCGCGACGCTGGTGCCGAAGCTCAGGGGCGCGGGGTTTCCCCGGCGGGCTTGATCTGCTCGCGGAGGAGCAGCGGCACCTGGGTGAAGGTGAAGATGAGGGTGATCGGCATCACGCCGAATACCTTGAAGCTGACCCAGGCGTCGGTCGAGACCGAGCGCCACACGATCTCGTTCAGGACCGCCAGGAAGATGAAGAACAGGCCCCAGCGGAGGGTCAGCTTCCGCCAGCCCTCGTCCGTCAGCTGGAACACCGAATCGAACACGTAGCCGATCAGCGACTTGCCGAAGAACAGCCCGCCGAGCAGCACGGTGCCGAACAGGCCGTTGATGATGGTCGGCTTCATCTTGATGAAGGTGGCGTCCTGCAGCCACAGCGTCAGGCCGCCGAAGACGACGACGACGATGCAGGTGACGAACGGCATCACCGGCAGCCGCCGTATCACCGCCAGCGATACCGCAAGTGAGATCAGCGTCGCGATGATGAACAGCGCGGTGGCGACGAAAAGGCCGGCGTTGTCCGGATCGGAGCCGGCGATGGAGCCGAGGGCGGGGATCTTCTCGACCAGCCACGAGCCGCGCGCATTGGCGAAGAAGAAGACGCCCAGCGGCCCCAGCTCGAGGGCGAGCTTGAGGAGCGGGTTGGGCTGCTTGACCTGACCGGCGCCGGGTTCGTTCGGCGCGGCTTCGAACTGCACCATGATGTCAGTTTCCTTCAATCGTCAAAGTCCGGCAATGGCCCGGGCGAAGTCGCGTGCGGCGAAAGGTTCGAGGTCGTCGACGCCCTCGCCGACGCCGATGAAGTGCACCGGAAGACCGAAACGCGACGACAATGCGACCAGGATGCCGCCGCGCGCGGTGCCGTCGAGCTTGGTCATCACAAGGCCGGTCACGCCCGCGGTCTTCCGGAAGATGTCGACCTGGGAGATGGCGTTCTGGCCCGTGGTCGCGTCGAGCGTGAGGATGACGTGATGCGGCGCCGTCGGGTCCTGCTTCCGGATCACGCGGATGACCTTCTCGAGCTCGGCCATCAGCTCGGCGCGGTTCTGCAGCCGCCCGGCGGTGTCGATGATGAGCACGTCGGCGCCATCCGCCTTCGCCTCGCGCAGGGCTTCGAAAGCAAGGCTTGCGGCGTCCGATCCGGCTTCCCGCGCAATCACCTTCGAGCCGGTGCGGCTGCCCCAGATCTTCAGCTGGTCGATCGCCGCGGCGCGAAACGTGTCGCCGGCGGCAAGAATCACCGACCGCCCCTCGGCGCGGTATTTCGCCGAAAGCTTGCCGATGGTCGTCGTCTTGCCGGTGCCGTTGACGCCGACCACGAGGATCACCTCGGGCTTCCGGTCGGCGATGACGAGGGGGCGGGCGACCGGCGCGAGCACCTTCTCCACCTCCGATGCGAGAATGGCCTTCACATCGTCGTCGGAGAGCTCCTTGCCGAACCGCTCCTTCGCCAGCGCGCGGGTGATCGAGGCCGCGACGTCGACCCCGAGATCGGCGCGGATGAGCGCCTCCTCGAACTCCTCGAGGATCGCCGCGTCGAGCTTCCGCCTGGTGAAGATCGAGGTGATCGAGCCGGACAGGGCCGAGGACGACCGGGTCAGGCCGCGGCGGAGGCGGCCGAGCCAGCCGATCCGCTCGGCCGCGGCGGCGGGTGTTTCCGGCGGGGCAGGCGGCTCCCCGGCTACCGGCGCCTCCTCGGGCGGGTGCGGGAGCGGTTCGGCC
>CAXNGA010000252.1:0-3890 GCA_964201375.1 Kaistiaceae bacterium | reverse complement strand
GACCGCTCGACGATGGCCGACAGCGTCCTGATGCTGAGCGAGGACTTCCGCGACCCGGTCCTTCTGAAGATCGGCGCCGAACGGAGCGGGCTGCTCCGCAAGGCGGCCGAAAGGCTCATGCCGGACTTCGCCGCGGACCGGCCGGCGGCTGCGCGGATGATCGAGGCGCACTGGCACGGGGCGGTCATCCAGGCCGCGCTCTCCGGCGAGGCCGACATTCCCGGTGCCGTCGCGGCGGCGCTCCACGCCTTGCTGGCGATGCTTCGGGCAGGGTCTTGTGTCCAGAAGGTCTCGCAGCCGTTGTAGGTGGAACTGTCCCGCTCGAGGTCATCCAAGCCGGAACGACGTTTTGCGCTGCTCTGGAACAATGTTCCATATACGATACCGGCTTCGGGATGGAGGCGTCCTTGGCACGGATGGCGCGCGAGGAAGCGGCGGAGACAGCGGCTGATGCTGCCGGGGGCCGGCGCGACTCGATTCTCTCGGCGGCGCTCGGCCTGTTCCTCGACCACGGCTATGCAGCGACGTCGATCGCCGACATCAGGGCCGCGAGCGGCGCCAGCACAGGCAGCATCTATCATTTCTTCACGGGCAAGGACGGGATCGCCCAGGCCCTCCTGACGGAAGCACTGGCCGGCTGGTCGGCGGTCGGGGGCGCGCTGCCTGATTCTTCCGCCGAAGCTGCGATCAAGGCATCGGTGACCGGGCTCGTCCGCTGGGCGACCGCCAATCCCGGGCAGTTCCGCTTCATCGACGAATTGCGCAGCCTGGCGCGGCTTGATCCCGATCTTGCCGGATTGGGCGCTTTGCTCGCCGCCGGTCAGGGGGTGTCCGGCACCGCCTATCGCCGCTACGTCGCCGCCGGGCAGGTCAGGCCGCTCGCCTGGCCCGTTGCCCATTCGGTGATCCTCGGTCCGGCCCATGCCTGGCTCCGGCTGCCGGCGGAGGCCAGGAAGCCCGGGTGGCGGCGGGCGGGCGAACTTCTCGCCGAGGCGGCATGGGACGCCGTGCGGATGCCTGGCCGGCGGTCCGCCCGATGAACGGTTCCTGAATGGCTGGCTCAAGCGCCGTTCAGACAGGCGCTGCTACCCATTGCGGCATCGGTTCCGGCAATCGTCCCCGCCCCCCTCGAGCGCCGGACCGAGCGACCGGCGGCGCCTTCGGGTGCCGCCGGTGCCATTTCGAGGCCCGGACTTTGCCTCCGCCGCCGGATCGCCGATAAGGTCGGCACTCAACCGGAAGCGAAAGTGACCGCCGCCCGCGCCTTTGCCGAACTCGTGCCGATGGACGGGAACCCCATCCCGCCGGGAGGCATTGTTCAACTCGTCCGGACAGCCGGCGGCGTCACGCTCAGGACCGCGCGCTGGCCCGCTCCTCCGTCGCGAAGGCGGGGCTCCGTTCTCCTGATCCAGGGACGGAACGAGAGCATCGAGAAGTATTTCGAGACCGTAGAGGACCTGCTTGGCCGCGGTTTTGCCGTGTGCACCTTCGACTGGCGCGGGCAGGGCGGGTCGGACCGGGTCCACCGCGACAATCTCTGCCATGTCGAGAGTTACGCCGACTACGACCGCGACCTCGACGCGGTCGTGCGGCAGGTGTTCCTGCCGGACTGCCCGCCGCCGCATTTTGCGCTCGCCCACTCGATGGGCGCGCTCCTGTGCATGCGGGCCGCGAGCGCGGGGCGCGTCCGGTTCGATCGGATGGTGCTGCTGGCGCCGATGCTGGCATTCTCGCGCGTGGCGTCGCCCTCGATGCGGACCGTGCGCACGATGGCGCGGATGGGCCTCTTCCTCGGCATGGACGACCGCGCGATCTCGCGGAAGCCGTGGGTGAAATGGAAGGAACTCCATCCCCGGGACGAGCCGCGCCAGGCGAAGGCGTCGGCGATCTTTCGTGCATCGCCGCAGCTTCGCTGCGGGATACCCAGCGTCCGTTGGCTCCACAGCGCCGTCGTGGCCATGCAGGAGGCGGTCCGGCCGGAGTTCCGGGCAGCAATCCGCATTCCTTCGCTCCTGGTCATCGCGAGCCGCGACACTGTCGTTGCCAATGATCCGATCGAGCGTTTCGCCACCGGCCCGCGCTCGGGCGCGCCGCTGATCCTCCCGGGCGCGCAGCACGAAGTGCTGATGGAGGAGAACCCCATCCGCGACGCATTCTGGGCCGCGTTCGACGCGTTCATTCCGGGTGGCAACGACTACCGGCTGCCGGACCTACCCGCGCAGGACGTCGAGAATACTGTCGTGTAGCCGTGCGTCGCCGGTGGCCACGACCCGGCCGCCGCCGAGCGGAAGATTGCCGTCCCAGTCGGTCACGCGACCGCCGGCGCCTTCGATGATCGGAATGAGCGGGACGATGTCGTAGGTCTGGAGGCCCGCCTCGATGACGGCATCGACGAAGCCCGCCGCCACCATGCAGTAGGCGTAGCAGTCCGCCCCGTAGCGGGCGAGGCGGACACGCTTCTCGACACGGTCGTATGCGGGCCGTTCGCCGGCGGCGAAAAGGTCGGGTGCGGTGGTGAACAGGACCGCCTCCTCGAGCGAGGCGCACGGGCGCACCGAGAGGTCGCGCGGGCCGCCCGGCCCGGTGAACCAGGCTCGCGTCCCGTCGCCGAAGAACCGCTCGCCCGTGAAGGGCTGTGCCATCATGCCGATGGTCGGCCTGCCGCCGGACAGGAGCCCCACCAGAACACCCCACACCGGAAGGCCCGCGATGAACGACCGCGTGCCGTCGATGGGGTCGATCACCCAGACGCGGTCGGCCTGGCTATTGGTCGTACCGAACTCCTCTCCGAGGATGCCATCGTCCGGGTAACGGCTGCCGATGGCCGCGCGAATCGCCTGCTCGGCCTCGCGGTCCGCGGCCGTCACCGGGTCGAAGCGGCTCGTGCCCTTGCTGTCGACGACGCCCCGGCTCCGGAAGTGCGGCAGGATCGCCGCACCTGCAACGTCCGCCAGGTAATCGAGGAAGGTTACCTCGCCAGTGTCATGCACAAACGAGGTGCTCATTGGCGGCGGCCGGAAGCGTTGGGCGGGGCCATCATCGGGTGCGGCAAAGCAGCCCCGTTCGTCCAAAATGGCGGGAATTGTTGCGTTTGCAGGCGGCTGCACAAGAAAATGGCCTTGATCCCTAAACAGGCAGTACTAATTATTACCCGGCGGCAGTTTGGTTCCCTCCGAATTGCCGATGCCCTCCTTGGGCGTTTCCTCCCTAGACTTGGGCCGCGTCGTAACAACGACCGGCCCTTTTTTCTGCCCGCGCTCCTATTCCGCGGCCTCGGCGCGAGGCGCGAGCAGCGTTCCGGCGGCCCCGATCATCATCCGGGTAAAGACCGCAAGGTTTGCCTGCATCCTCGGGAAGCCACCCGTCTTCTCCAGCGTCCGCTCGTTGAGATAGAGCGCGCGATTGATCTCGATCTGCAGTGCATGGACCCCGTGCGCTGGTCGTCCGTAGTGCTCGGTTATGTAGCCGCCGGCATAAGGGCGGTTGCGCGAAACATCGTAGCCAAGCCGCACCAGGATGCTCTCGGTAGCGTCGGAGATCTCCGCCGAACAACTCGTGCCGTGACGGTCGCCGAGGACGATGTCCGGCCGGCCGCGAAGGTTCGCCGCGCGCACCGATGACGGCATCGAATGGCAGTCGATCAGGACCGCCGCGCCGAAAGTGTCGACGGTCGCGTCGATGAGGCCGCGCAGTGTCCGGTGGTACGGGATGTAGACACCTTCGATGCGGGCGAGCCCGTCCGCGATCGGCAGCGGCCCGGCGTAGATCTCCTCGTTGTCGGCGACCACGCGCGGGATGGTGCCGAGGCCGCCGGTCACGCGCGTCGAGCGGCTGTTGGCGTAGGCCGGGAGGGCGCCGGCGAACATGCGCGGGTCGAGTTCGAACGGCTC
>CAXNGA010000251.1:0-3913 GCA_964201375.1 Kaistiaceae bacterium | reverse complement strand
GAAGGTTTTCCTGCACATCAACAACTCCAACCCGGCGCTTCTGCCGCACTCCGCCGAAAGGGCCGAGCTGCAGCGGGCCGGATGGGAGATCCCGGCTGACGGGACGGAGATCACGCTATGAACGTCGTCCTGCGCCAGGCCGAGTTGCGGTCGGCCGAGGAACTCGAGGCGCGCCTCCGCCAGATCGGCGCGACGCGCTACCACAACCTCCACCCCTTCCATAAGCTCCTGCACGGCGGGAAGCTGAACAAGGGCCAGGTTCAGGCCTGGGCGCTCAACCGCTACTACTATCAGTCGTCGATCCCGCTGAAGGACGCGGTGGTCATCTCGCGCTTCCGCGACCGCGAGGTCCGGCGCGAGTGGATTCACCGCATCACCGACCATGACGGCGAGCCCGGCGGGGAGGGCGGCATCGACCGCTGGCTCAAGCTCACGACCGGGCTCGGCCTCGACCCCGACTATGTCGAGTCGACGCAGGGCATCCTGCCGGCGACGCGCTTTGCGGTGGACGCCTACATCGCCTTCGTGCGCGACCGCACGCCGCTCGAGGCCGTGGCCTCGTCGCTGACGGAGCTGTTCGCCTCCGGCATCCACGAGGAACGCATCTCGGGAATGCTGGAGCACTACGATTTCATCGACGACGGCGTGATGGGTTACTTCCGGAAGCGCCTCGTCCAGGCGCCGCGGGATGCTGCCTTCGCACTCGAATTCTCCAAGGCGAACGCCCACACGCCGGAGCAGCGCGAGGCGGTCTGCAATGCCTTGATCTTCAAGACGCAGGTGCTTTGGGTTCAGCTCGACGCGCTCTATCATGCGTATGTCGAAGGACACATTCCGCCCGGCGCATTCGTCCCGGACGGCATGTGATGCTGGGGGTGGCCGAAGCAATGTCGGACGAGAAGGCGCCGCTCACGGAAGCGAGCCGGCCCGTGCTGCCGCGCTATGCGCGGATGCATTTCGACAAGGTCCGCGGCCGCCACGTCCTACTCGTTCCGGAGCGAGTGCTGGTGCCGGACGATACCGCCGTCGAGATCCTGCAGCTCTGTGACGGCAAGCGGACGGTCGGGGACATCGTCGATACGCTTGCCGCGAAATACGCTGCCGACCGCGACCTGATCGGCACCGACGTCATCGCCATGCTGGAGGACCTGCGGGGGCGGGACTTTCTGGTCGTGGTGGAGGAGGACTGACAATGGACGACATCCTGCGCGACGATCCAATGGATACGTTGAGACTGCTCGACGGCACGGCGCCGATCACGCATGTCGACTTCGGCATTCCCGCCGCGGTCCTCGCGGAGATGACACACCGCTGCCCGCTGCAGTGCCCGTACTGCTCGAACCCGGTCGAGCTCGAACGCTCCAGCGCCGAGCTCTCCACCGAAGAATGGAAGCGCGTGATGACGGAGCTCGCCGAAATCGGCGTCCTCCAGTTCCACTTCTCCGGGGGCGAACCGACGGTCCGCAAGGACCTCGTGGAACTGGTGAAGCACGCCCGCGCGGTCGGCCTCTACACCAACCTCATCACGTCGGCGGTGATGCTGACCGAGGCGAAGGTGAAGGAGCTCGCGGATGCCGGGCTCGACCACGCCCAGGTCAGCTTTCAGGGTGCGGAATCGACGGTTGCCGACCGCATCGCCGGCTTCAAGGACGCTCACAAGAAGAAGCTCCAGGCGGCGCAGTGGATCAAGGACGCGGGCCTCCCGCTGACGGTCAACGCCGTCATGCACCGGCAGAACCTCCACCAGCTGCCGGACATCATCGAGATGGCCGTGGCTATCGGGGCTAGCCGGCTCGAGGTCGCCAACGTCCAGTACTATGGCTGGGCGCTCAAGAACCGCGCCGCGCTGATGCCGACGGTCGAGCAGCTCGATGCCACCACGCAGCTCGTCGAGGAGTCGCGCGACCGGCTCAAGGGCAAGCTCGTCATCGACTACGTCATTCCCGACTACTATGCCGAGCGGCCGAAGAAGTGCATGGGTGGCTGGGGCCGGCAGTTCTTCAACATCTCGCCGTCGGGCAAGGTACTTCCCTGCCACGCGGCCGAGAGCATCACGGGCCTCGCGTTTGATTCGGTGCGCGGCAACAAGTCGATCGCCTGGATCTGGCAGAACTCCGACGCGTTCCAGAAGTACCGCGGCACCGGCTGGATGCCCGAGCCTTGCAAGAGCTGCGACTTCCGCGAGATCGACTGGGGCGGCTGCCGCTGCCAGGCGTTCGCGCTGACGGGCGACGCCGGCAACACCGACCCGGCCTGCCACCTCTCGCCGCTGCACGACAAGATCTTCAAGCTGGCGCAGACCGAAGCCGCAACGGACGTCCGCGAGTTCAAGTATCGCAACTACGCGAATGCGACGCCGAAGACGGAAGTGTGAGTTCGGTCCGGGTGGATTGGACATACTGACATACGGATCCGTATGTCCTGACATGTGCCCGGCCACGCGGCTCCAGCGATTGAGGCCGGCTGCGAGTGGATCACCATGGACCGCGACTTCGCTCGCTTTCCGGGCCATCGTTGGCGTGCACCGGACAGATCCTGACCCCTACATGAAGCTCTGCGGGTCGATGTCGACCTGAGCCCGCACCGAGCCGCGCGGCTGCGGGGCTGCCG
Source organism: Kaistiaceae bacterium (assembly GCA_964201375.1). Lineage (GTDB taxonomy): Bacteria > Pseudomonadota > Alphaproteobacteria > Rhizobiales > Kaistiaceae > JADLGL01. The sequence continues at coordinate 1,303 of CAXNGA010000251.1, read as the reverse complement.
AAAGCCACTGGCGCACATACGACTGCACGTCCGCCGAGCGCGGCGCGTGGACCAGCATGCGGTAGCGGTGCTGGCCACGGATGACGGCGTGTGGTGCTTCTGCGGGGCCGAAGACGCTGATGGCGTCGGATGATGGCGCGGCGGCGCGGAGGGCCGTGGCATGGCCGCGGGCGCTGGCGCGGTCGGGGCCGGAGACGATGATCGCAACCAGGCGGGCGAAGGGCGGGAGCTGGGCAATGCGCCGCTCCTCGATCTCGCGGATGTAGAAGGCCTCGCGGTCGCCGGCGATGATTGCCTGGATGACGGGATGATCGGGGGCGCTCGTCTGGAGGAAGGCGCGGCTCGCGCCGCCGACGCGACCGGCGCGGCCGGTGACCTGCGACAGGAGCTGGAAGGTCCGCTCGGCCGCTCGGAGATCGCCATGCGCGAGGCCGAGGTCGGCATCGACGACCCCGACGAGCCGCAGCAGCGGAAAGTTGTGGCCCTTGGCCACGAGCTGGGTGCCGATGATGATGTCGGCCTCGCCGTCCGCGATAGCCTTCAGTTCGCGCCGGATCCGCTGGACCCCGCCGAGCATGTCGCTCGACAGCACCGTCGTCCGGGCATCGGGGAAACGCGACAGGACTTCCTCGGCGAGCCGCTCCACGCCGGGTCCGCAGGCGACCAGCGTGTCCTCGTTGCCGCATTGCGGGCAGTTCCGCGGCCGTGGTTCGGCGTGGCCGCAATGGTGGCACACGAGCTGGCCGCGGAAACGATGTTCCACGAGCCAGGTGGCGCAGTTCGGGCACTGGAAGCGGTGGCCGCAGGTCCGGCACAGGGTAAGCGGTGCGTAGCCGCGCCTGTTGAGGAAGAGGAGCGCCTGGCCCCCGTCGGCGATGGTCTCCGCCATGGCCGTGACGAGCCTGGCGGCAAGCCAGCGGCCGCGTTCGGGCTGGTCGAGGCGAAGGTCGATGGCCGAGACGTCCGGGAGCGTCGCTCCGGCGAATCGGTCGGGCAGCACGATCCGGCGGTAGCGGCCCTGATCGGCGTTGACGCGGGATTCGATCGACGGCGTTGCCGAGGAAAGGACGACCGGGAAGCCGCCGATCTGGCCGCGGACCACCGCCATGTCGCGGGCATGGTACGTGACGCCGTCCTCCTGCTTGTAGGCGGAGTCGTGCTCCTCATCGACGACGATGAGCCGAAGGTCCGGGAACGGCAGGAACAGCGCCGAGCGCGCCCCGACCACGGCCCGGACGGAGCCGTCCGCGACGCCGCGCCAGACCCGTTCGCGGATGCGGGGCGAAACGTCGGAGTGCCATTC